>NZ_CP059219.1:399365-512827 GCF_014252395.1 Blattabacterium cuenoti | reverse complement strand
CTTCTTTTTTATCTTCTTTTTTAACTTCTTTTTTAACTTCTTTTTTATCTTCTTTTTTATCTGTTTTTTGTATCAAATTATCTAATATTTCTTTTGAAGTTAACCAAATTTCAATAGGTTTATTTTTATTATAAATTTCTCCAAAATTAGGTTTTTGACGATATACTTTTGCATTTTTAACAACAGAATTTATCATTGGATATTCGTAATAAAAATTAATAATATTAAATAATTTTTTTTTCAATATCTGAATAGCAGAATGCAATGACATTCCTATAACATTAGGAACTGTAATAAAATTATTTTTTTCATATCCTTTACCAATTATTAAAGTAATTTCAGGTTTTTTATTTATAGGCAATCTGTATCCATATTCTATAGATTTATCTTTATAAAAAACTTTTAAAACTACATTTTTAAGAAAGTCATTAACATATTTACTATCTTTAATTAAAATATGATTATCATCAAGTAATTTCATTGCAATCTTTATATCTTTATTTATAATGTTTGGTAACACTGTGTATTTATTTTTTTGTAAAAAATTATTTGAATTTACTTGTATATATATATGCCTTCCTTCTTTCACATGATCTCCAGCTTCTGGTAAAAAAGAAATAACTTGATTAAGTTTAAAATTAGGATTATAACGTGATACTCTTATTATATTATATTTTAATCCTATTTTTTTTAAAATAGAAATAGATTTAGATAAAGTAAAATAACGCAAGTTTGGTACTACAACATAAGAATCATGTTTAGTGTAAATGTCTACCCATTTTAATGCAAATTGAGTTATTTTATATAAAATAAAAATAGCTATCAATAAATTAAGTATAAAAATCAAAAAATATTTATAATAATTCATAAACTGAAGAATATAAAATAAAAATAAAAATAAATAATGAAAAAAATTGCTGTTATAATGGGTGGATTTTCAAAAGAATCTGATATTTCACTAAAAAGTGGTGAAGTAGTTTATAAAAATTTATGCAGAAATAAATTTGAACCTTATAAAGTTTTTATTTTTAAAGAAAAATGGTTTATGATAGATGAAAAAGAGAAAGAATATCCTATTCAAAAAGATTTTAGTGTTTTAATAAATAATAAAAATATAAAATTTGATTGTATATTCAATGTGATTCATGGAACACCAGGAGAAGATGGAATATTGCAAGCTTATTTTGAATTATTAAAAATTCCTTATACAGGATGTAATTTTTATCATTCTAATATGACTTTTAATAAAAAATATTGCTCCAGTTTACTAAAAAATTTTGGAATTAATACTCCTTTATCTTTTTTTTTAAATAAAAATGAAACTTTTAGTGAAGAAAAAATACTAAAAAAAATAGGAATGCCTTGTTTCGTTAAACCTAGTAAATCTGGATCTAGTTTAGGAATAAGTAAAGTTTATGAAAAAAAACATTTTTATAGAGCAATAAAAATAGCTTTTAAAGAAGATGAAGAAATCATTATTGAATCTTTTATTGAAGGAAAAGAAATTTCAGTAGGAGTTTTTTCATTTAAAAATGAAGTAATAGTTTTACCTATTACTGAAATAATTAGTAAAAATGATTTTTTTGATTTTGAATCAAAATATTCAGGAAAATCTCAAGAAATAACACCAGCTAGATTACTTCCAAATATAGTAAATAAAATACAAAAAACAGCTAAAAAAGTATATAAAATTCTTAATTTATCAGGAATATCTAGATCTGAATATATTATTGTAAATAATGAACCCTATTTTTTAGAAATTAATACAATTCCAGGACTTTCAAAAGAAAGTATTTTTCCTAAACAATTAAAAATAGCAGGAATATCTTTATCTGATTTATTTAATGATCTTATATATGACTCTATTAATAAAATGAAAAATAAGTATTTATAACTTACAATTGCATTTATTTTTACAAATTTTTTTTTTATTTGAAAAAAAATTAATAAATTTTTTACAAAAAAATATAATAGAAAATAAAAATAATATGAATATGATTAAATATTGACACATTTTATTTTTTAAATACTTGATATATAGAAAAAGAAGATATATATGCTAATAAAGTCATAAATATAAATTGTATAATAGGCCATTTCCAAGATTTTGTTTCCTTTTTTATTATAGATAATGTACTCATACATTGCATAGAAAATGTATAAAAAAATAGTAAAGATATACCTGTAGATAAATTATAAATAGGTTTTTTAGTTCCAGTAACTACTTCTTTTTTCATTTTTTCTTTTAAAAAATCTTTTTTTTCTATACTATACATAGAAGCCATGGTACTAACAAATACTTCTCTTGCTACAATAGATGATAATAACCCTATACCTATTTTCCAATCGTATCCTAATGGATGAATAACTGGTTCAAGTTTTTTTCCTAACAAACCTAAATAAGAATCAGGTAGTTCTTTTTTTTGTATATTTATGTATTCTAACATAGTAGAATTTTTATTTGATGGACCAAATGTACCTAAAACCCATATTATTATATTTATTAATAAAATCATCTTTCCTACATTTAGGATAAAGGATTTAAGATGTATCCATAAAGTAATTAATATATTTTTAAGTATTGGTGTTTTATAAGTTGGAATTTCCATAATTAGATGACTTTTATAATTCTTTTTCAAGAATTTATGAAGAATCATTGAAATACTTAAAGCTGATATAATTCCTAAAAGATACATAGCCATAAGAACCATTCCACGTAATTGAATGATATACCATTTTTTATCTGGTATAATTAAAGATATAATAAGTGTATAAACAGGTAATCTAGCAGAACATGTCATAAAAGGAGTAGCTAAAATAGTAATTAGACGATCTCTTGGATTTTCAATATGTCTAGCTGACATTATTGCTGGAATAGCACAAGCTATACTAGAAATAAGAGGAACGACACTTTTTCCATTTAGTCCAAAAGGACGCATAATTCTATCCATTAAAAAAATTACTCTACTTATGTATCCACTTTCTTCCATAAGAAGTAAAAAGAATAATAAAATAAAAATTTGTGGAATAAAGGTGATAATAGTACTAATACCAGGTAGTACTCCTTGTGTGATTAAATTATTTAAAGGTCCTGGATAAATATTTTCTAGTTTTTTTTGAATAGTATAAAAAAAAAATTCTATAAATCTTTTAGGTATTTCTGCCCAAAAAAAAACACATTGAAAAATAAAAAATAAAAAAAATATAAAAATAAAGTATCCCCAAAAAGGATGTAAAATTAAAGAATTATCTATTTCTTTTGAAATTTTTAAGAATTTTTTTTCTTTATTAGAAATCAATTCGAAAACAGTCTTAGAGAATATTTTTCCTATTTCTTCATATCTATCTAATATTTCTTTTATTTGTAGTCGTTTAGATATAATATGATGTTTATTTTTAATTTTATTTAATATAGAATCTTCTTGAAGAATTTTTTTATTATAAGCTAAATAAAACCAAGCTTTATAAGTATTTACTTTATAAATATTTTTTACCTCATCAATAGCAACAGAATAATTTAATCCTGGATTGAAAAAAAAACATTTTTTTATTTTTTTAATATTTTTTATTTTTTCTTTCAATTTTTTTATTCCTATTCCTTTTCTTGCATTAATCAAAACGATTTCTGTTATAAGAAACTTTTTAAGTTTTTCTATATCAATAGATATTCCTTTTTTTTTTGCTTCATCAAGCATATTTAATACAAATAAAACAGGAAATCCTAAATCTTGTATTTGTCTAAATAAAAGCAAACTTTTTTTTATATTTGAAGAATCAGCTACAATAATAATTTTATCTGGATAATCTAAATCTTCTATATTATTTAATAATTTACTGACGACTTCTTCATCTTCAGATGAAGGATAAATACTATAAATACCAGGAAGATCTATTATTTGATAATAAATTTGTTCATTATAAAAATATCCTATTTTTTTATCTACTGTTACTCCTAAATAGTTTCCTACTTTTTGATTAAGTCCTGTTAATTGATTAAACAAAGAAGTTTTTCCTACATTTGGATTTCCAATAAGTGCTAATTTTATTATTCTTCTTTGCATTATTTAATAGGTTCTATTATAATATTTTCTGCTTCTTTTTTACGTAAAGCTAAACAAGATTGATCATATATAATGCATAATGGATCATAAAAAATAGAAACAAAAAGTATTTCAAATTTTACTCCTGGTAAAACTCCTAATTCTAACAATTTTATAGGGAAATCTTCATTTTTATATCCCTTTATAATTCCTTTTTCTCCTTTTTTAAGATTAGATAAATTCAAATTATATTATATTTTATTTAAATAAAAATAAATTTTTAGTCATGAATAAATATGAAATAAAGGTTTAAATTTATCTTTTTATTTTATAATAAATGACATCTATTTTTATCAAATCTATACAATTACTTTTTAGTATTTCCATTTTGATTGTTGTTCATGAATTAGGACATTTTATTTTAGCAAAAATATTTAGAGTACGAGTTGAAAGATTTTTTTTATTTTTTGATCCTTGGTTTTCTATTTTTAAAAAAAAAATAGGTCATACTATTTATGGAATTGGATGGCTTCCTTTGGGAGGATATGTTAAAATATATGGAATGATAAAAGAAAATTGTTCAAATTTATCAAAAAAAAATAAAAATAAAAATTGGGAATTTTGTTCTAAATCTGCTATAAAAAGACTATTAATTATTTCTGGTGGTATTATATTCAATATAATATTATCTATTTTAATTTTTACTTTTTTATTATTTCAATATGGAGAAATTTATCTACCTACAAAAAATGTAAAATATGGAATAGAAGTAGATTCATTAGGAAAAAAAATAGGATTGAAAAATGGAGATAAGATTTTATTTGTAAATGGAAAATATATTAAATATTTCAATGAAATTCCAAAATCCATTTTTTTAGGAAATTCTATAACTGTGGACCGTATGGGAAAAATTTTAAATTTATCTTTAAATAATAAAAAAAAATTTCTTTTTGATAGAAAAAAATTTGGTTTTTTTATTAAACCACGTGTTCCTCCTATTATTAATTATGTAATTAAAAATTCAAAAGCAGAAAAATATGGATTAAAAAATAATGATGAAATATTAGCAATTAATTCTGAATTAATTTTTTTTTCTGATCAACTAAAAGATAGTTTGTCAAACTATAAAAATGAAAATATATTAATATCTATTAATAGAAATGGAAAACTTATTCAAAAAGAAGTATTTATAGATTCAAAAGGTATTTTAGGTATTTTTTTAAAAAGTTTTATGGATCTAAATCATATTTTTTTATTTGAAAAAAAGAATTATTCTTATTTTGATAGTTTTTATCATGGAATTATAAAATCTTATAATGTTCTAAAAAATCAAATTATTTTTTTAAAAAATATTATACATGTAGAAACTAAAGCCTATAAACAAATAGGTAGTTTTTTTTCTATAGCAAAAGAATTTCCTTCTCAATGGAATTGGTATGTTTTTTGGTCTTTAACTGGTACTTTATCTATTTGGTTAGCTTTTTTAAATTTATTTCCAATTCCATCATTAGATGGAGGTTACATATTATTTATTATGATAGAAATGTTGATAGGAAAGAAAGTAAATGAAAAAATTATTGAAAAATGCACTATTTATGGTTTTATTATTATTAGTTTAATGATGATATTTATTATTTTTTGGGATATTTTTAAAGTATTTTTTTAAAAATTATTAAATAAATAAATATGATTAGTAGTAATACCTATATCTAAGGATAAATCATTTTTATGTATATCTCCAATATTATTTATTGGATCAAAAAAACTTAATCCAATTTTTATAACGTTTTTTTTACATAAAAGAACAAATCTATCATAAAATCCTTTTCCATAACCTATACGATAACCTTTAATATCAAATATTAATAAAGGAATAAACATAATATCTATAAAATAAGGATGTATAAAACGTTTGTATATAGGTTCAAAAATTCCATATTTATTTTTTTTTAATAAAGTTTTTTCATCAAAAAAACAATTATATATATATAATTGTTTAAAATTTGAATAGGGTATTGTGATATATTTTTTTTTCTTTAAAAGAAAATTAATAATAATAAATGTTTCAACTTCATTATATTTTCGTATAGGTAAAAAAATATGATAATATTTTTTATTCCATATGAAATTTTTTTTTAGTTGAAAAAAAATTTCATAACTCATTTTTTGAATTTCTTTTTTAGAAAAAGAATTTCTATAAAAAAAATATTTTTTACGTAAAATTTTTTTATTCATTTATTATAAAATATTTTTTATAAAATCTTCTAATATTTTTATTATTTTTACAGGATTTTCTATATGCCCCATATGACCTGTAGATATATTAACAGAATAAGTTTTATTTCCATTTTTTGCTTCTTCATTAATTTTATTTGAATCAAGAATTAAATCATATAAACCAATTATATATAATTTTGGAAAATCATATTTTTTTAATAAAAATTTTCTATTTTTTCTCATTGACATTCCTCTTAAAAAAGGAATAACACTATTAATAGAAGTAGATAATGCAATTTTTTTAACAAAAGAAATCTCTTTTTGTAAAAAAAGAATTTTTTTAGGATTAAATAATTTATTTATACTTGTAGATATAAATAAAGGATAATTTTTTACTGCTAATTGAATAGATTTAATACGATTTTTTTTTTTTTCTTCAGTATCTGAATCTGCTGTAGAATGTAATAAACATAATCCTAAAAACATGTTAGGATATTTTTCTGCAAGTGCTAAAGCTATATATCCACCCATAGAATGACCAACAAAAATTGCTTGTTCTATTTTTTTTTCATCTAAAAAAAATTTTATAATTTCAGCTGTTTCCTCCATGGAAAAAATATATTTTTTTTCTGAAAAACTGTTTTTTCCATGACCTGGTAAATCTATACTAACTACTTTATATTTTTTAGATATCATTTGATATATATAATGCCATATTTCTAAACTTTCCATAAAACCATGTAATAAAACTATAGGAACACCTTCTCCTTTTATTATGAAGTTTATATTTTTTTTATAAAAAATATGATTTTTTAACATAAAATATGTAAAATAACTGATTATCGTAATACAATATTGATGATTAAAAATAATATAAATTGTAAAATAAATTTATTTTTTTAATTCAAATTATTTTTTATCAAAAATGAGTTAATGTTATTAACTATAAATATAGGAAATTCAAGTATTCGTTTTGGACTATTTGATAATAATAATTATAATTTAAAATGCAATTGTTCATGGATTATTAATAGTAATCCTCATAAATCATTAGATGAATATATTTTGTTGTTTAGAAACATATATCAACAATATGGTATTTTTTCAAAATTGATACATCATATAGTAATAGGATCAGTAGTTCCAACTCTTACAAACATTGTAGAACAATCTTTATATGAAATACATAAAATAAAACCTATGGTAGTAGATAGATATTCTGATTCTCCTATAAAACATTATTCTCATCAATTAGGTACAGATTTATATGCTAATGCTATAGCTGCGTATATTTTATATAAAGAAACTACATTAGTAATAGATTTCGGAACAGCATTAAGTTTAACTTGTATTGATAAGTATGGAAAACTTAAAGGAGTTATTATTGCTCCAGGAGTAAATAGTTCATTATTAGCATTAATTGGAAATACAGAACAATTATCACAAATAGAACTAAAAAAACCTTCTAGTATATTAGGACAATATACGGAAACATGTATACAAAGTGGGATAATATATGGTTATACAAGTATGGTTGAAGGTTTAATAAAAAGAATCAATAAAGAGTTAAAAACAAGTTGTTTTGTGATTGCTACAGGAGGATTATCACATATATATACTCCTTTAACAAAAAGGATTCATCTTAAAGATAAAATGCATACAATAAAAGGTTTAAAAATTTTATTTCATTGTAATAATTAAAAATTTATAAATTAATTGATTTTTTTATTATATATGATAAAAATTTTAATTTTTTTGTAGATAAAATAATTCTTGTTTTAGAAAAATATCCATCACTTTCTTTATCCATAGGAATTAAATGTATATGAATATGGGGGATTTCAAATCCCATAACAAATATTCCTACACGATTACAAGGAATTGTTTTTTCAATACCTATAGCTACTTTTCTAGAAAAAGACATAATAGAGACAAAATCTTTTTCTGAAAGAGAAAAAATTTTGTCTCTATTGATTTTTTTTGGTATTACTAAAGTATGTCCTATTTTCATAGGATGAATGTCTAAAAAAGCTAAATGATCAATATTTTCTGCTACTTTATAGGAAAAAACTTCGTTTTTAATTATTTTATTAAAAATATTTTTATTATTCACTAAACGCTATTTCTAAAATTTCATAATCAAGTATCATTTTGTTAGGTAATTTAATATGAGCTATTTGTCCTACTTGTTTTCCTAATAAACCTATTGATATAGGAGTATTTATAGAAATTTTTCCTAATTTTAAATCAGTTTCTCCTTCTGGAACTAAAGTATATATTTGTTCTCCTCCATAAGTTAAATTTTTTATTCTAACTGTAGAAAGAATAGAAACTCTAGTTCTATTTATTTGAGAACCATCTATAATACGTGCATTAGATAATTTTTTTTTTAATTTAGCTATATTCATTTCTAAAAAACCTTGTGCTTCTTTTATTGCATCATATTCTGCATTTTCTGATAAATCTCCTTTATCTCTAGCCTCAGCTATTTGCATAGATATTTTTGGACGTTCTATATTTTCTAGTCTTTCTATTTCTTTTTGTAATTTTTTTAACCCTTCTTTAGTTATATATTCAAATTTAGCCATAATTTTTCATTATTATTTTTTTTAATTTTTTTCATTTATCTATTTATATTTATTATGATATATAAAGTTATGTGATAAAATAATTTTAAAAAGTACTAAAATCAGAATATTTAATTATTCTATTCTTGAAATATTAGCTCCTAATACGCGTAATCTTTTATCTATATTTTCATATCCTCTGTCTATTTCTTCTATATTTTTTATAATGCTTGTTCCTTTAGCAGAAAGAGCTGCTATAAGAAGAGATATTCCAGCTCTTATATCTGGAGAATTTAATACAGATCCTCGTAAATAAGATTTATGGTTTAAACCAATAACAGTAGCTCTATGAGGATCGCATAATATTATTTGTGCTCCCATTTCAATAAGTTTATCTACAAAAAATAATCTACTTTCAAACATTTTTTGATGAATTAAAACACTTCCTTCAGCTTGAGTAGCTACTACAGTTAAAATACTTAATAAATCTGGAGTTAATCCAGGCCATGGAGAATCAGATATTGTTAATATAGCGTTATTTAATAATTTTTTTATTTGATAAGATTTTTGTGATGGAATATAAATATCATCTTTTTCTTTTTCTAATTTTATTCCTATTTTTCTAAACGTATTAGGTATTATACCTAAATTATTCCAACTAACATTTTTAATTCGTATTTCCGAACAAGTAATAGCAGCTAATCCTATCCAACTACCTATTTCTATCATATCAGGTAATATAGTATGAGTACATCCTTTTAATTCTATTACACCAACTATATTAATTAAATTAGAACCTATTCCTCTTATCTTTGCTCCCATTTTATTTAACAATTTGCATAATTGTTGTATATATGGTTCACAAGCAGCATTATAAATAATAGTTTTTCCCTTAGCTAGGGTTGCTGCCATTATAATATTAGCTGTTCCTGTAATAGATGCTTCTTCCATTAAAATATATTGACCAGTTAATTTTTTTCTATTTGTATGTAAATAAAAATATTTTTGTTCATTATGATAATAAATATCACTACCTAATAATTTTAATCCTATTAAATGAGCATCTAATCGTCTTCTACCAATTCTATCTCCTCCAGGAATAGGTATACACACTTTTCCAAATCTAGTAAGTAAAGGACCTGCTATCATAATGGAACCTCTAATAGATTTTCCATATTTAAAAAATTTTTTTGTATTTAAATATTCGATATTTATTTTTTTTGCTTGAAAAGTATAATCTCCAATTCCATTTTTTTTTATTAAAACTCCTAAATGTTGAAGAATATTCATTAAACATTTAACATCTCCTATTTCTGGAATATTTTTAACTCTTAACTTTTGTGAAGTTAGTAATACAGCACATAATATTTGTAAAGTTTCATTTTTAGCCCCTTGTGGTTTTATTTCTCCTTTTAAAGGAAGTCCTCCTTCTATTTTGAAACTTCCCATTATTATTTTATTTTCTCTTTTTATTTTTTCTTAAAATATGGTAAGATTGTAATAACGAATCTGTATTTTTCATTAAACATATTTTTCCTTTTGAAAGTTCTTTTAAATCTTTAAATATAATATCATCTTCTACTATATTTTTATTCCATCTTAAATAATTTTTTTTCATAGTATTCGCTATAGCATAAAATAATCCTTCTTTTTTTTGTTTATTTTTACAATGTATTGCCACATGAATCATATTTCTTATTATTTTTCCATAATATCGAAAACTAGTTAAATATTCAGGATATGCCACTTTTTTATAACAAAATTTTATTTTTTCTGAATTAGATTTTGGAAAAGGGGGGTCTATATCTAATTGATATTTAGACATAATAAATAATTGATTCCATAATTTATGCTGAAAATAAGGAATAGATTTATTAAATCTAGTATTAGTTGACACTGTCATTATTTTTATAATTTCCCATGCACAACGGTTTCTTTTTTCTCTATTTTTTATTTGTATTGCGTAATCTATCATTTTTTGAATGTTTCTACCATATTCTGGTATAACTAATTTGAAACGATTAGTATTATATTCCATGATTTATTTTTTTTAAATAAAAATAATATCTTTTATTTTTAGGATTTACGTAGTATGATTGTATGTTTTATCTAATGTCCAAAGAATTTTTTTTTGATAAAAATTTTTTCTTACTTGACAATATTTATTACAAAATATACAATGATTATCAGAACAAGCTTCTACATGTACAGATAACTCTACTTTAGTACCAAATTTTTTTTTAGTTAAAATAGTTAGTTTTTTAACTTCTTTATTAGCTTCTTTAATATTAAAAAACCAAGGAACAATTAAATGACAATCAACATGTAAAGCACTACCGTATTTAATTACTTTTAAATTATGAAGATCTATCCAATGAATATCTCTTTTTTTTTTGATATAGGAAGATAACTTTTTTAAAAGTTTTTTATCAGATTCATCCATAATTCCAGATGTAGCATTTTTTAATAATTTTAATCCAGTGTATAATATTGAAGATGAAAAAATAATAGAAATTATAGGGTCTATCCAAATACATTTAGTTTTATTTAGTAAAATTAATCCTATAACTATACCAAAAGTAGAATAAGTATCTATTTGAAGGTGTTTTCCACTTGCTATTAAAATTAAAGTATCATTTTTATGTCCTATTTTACAAGCCAAAAATCCTAAAAAATAATTAATGATAGCAGTAAACAACATTAATAATATTCCATAATTTAATCGTGATAAAATAATTTCATTTCCATATATCATATTATTTTTTATGCGTATAAAAGTATTTATAAAAAGATTGATTCCTACAAAAAAAATTAAACCCCCTTCTATTGCTGTTGATATAAATTCTATTTTTCCATGACCATATGGATGATTTTGATCCTTAGGTAAAGAAGATATATAAAGGCTATATAATCCTATAAATCCGCTAATTATATTAATTAAACTTTCCATAGCATCACTAAATATAGAAAGTGAAGAAGTAATATGCCAAGTAATTAATTTTATAAAAAAGAAAATAATAGCTACTAAACAAATTATTTTCTGAAGATTAAAATTAAGTTTGATTTTTTTTGAATCATCCATTATTTACCAATAAGGTTTTTTTTATGAAAAAAAAGTAAGTTTAGCTAATTTTAATAAAATTTTTTTTTTACCTAATTTTTTAAATTTAATTATAGCTATTTTATTTAAATCTTGTAAATCTAAAATTGTACCCATTCCAAAGTTTGGATGAAAAACTTTTATTCCTTTTTTTATTTTTGAATTTTTTTCTTCATTTTTATATAAAAATTTTTGTCTATTGACATCAGAAAGTAGAGACATATAATTATGATTTTCTATATCAATAGAATTTTTATTAAGTTCACTAATAAAACGACTAGGATTATTTTTATTCCTATTTCCCCATAAAAACCGGTATTTTGCGTAAGTTAATACAGCCATTTTCTGAGCTCTTGTTAAAGCTACATAAAATAAACGACGTTCTTCTTCTATTTTGAATTGATTTTCTAAACTTGATTTTGAAGGGAATAAGTTTTCTTCTAATCCTACAATAAAAACAATAGAAAATTCTAATCCTTTAGACAAATGAACAGTCATTAATGATATTTTATCTTCTTCATTATTAATATTATTATTTTCTATTTCTAAATAAAAATATTGTAAAAATCCAGACAAACTAATATCTCCATTATTTTTTAATTTTTCTTGTTCTTTAACATAAAAAAGTATATTATTAAGTATATACTTGAAGTCTTCATTACTATAATTTTTTTCATTTTCCTTTAACAAAAAATTTACTGTATATTTTGCTATTGTATATGCATTTTCTTTATCTAATTTCATACGTAAATTTTCTATTTTCATAAAAAATTTTTTTATTTTATCTTCTGTTTTTATATTTATATTTAATAATTTTTTATGAAAAAAAATATTTTTTATTATATCATAAGTTGTAGTATTTTTTATTTTAGATAAGTTTAATATAGATTTTACAATTTTATTATTTGTTATTTTTTTTAAAATACGTAATAAAGATTCTTCATCATTTGGATTATGAATTATCCTAAAATAAGCGAATAAATCTCTAATTTCTTTACGTTTTTCAAACGAAATAGAACCGTATATATTATATGGAATATTTTTTTCTTTAAGAGCATATTCAATAATATGAGATTGTGTGTTGATTCTATAAAGAATAGCAAAATCTTTGTATTGAAATTTTTCTTTTTTTTTAATTAAAAGAATTGAATTAGCAATATACCGTGCTTCTTCTTTTTCTGAAAAAGCACAGTATATTTTTACTTTTTCTCCTTTTTCATTATTTGTCCAAATTTTTTTAAAAATTTGATTTTTATTAAAAGAAATAATATTATTAGAAGCCTCTACGATGTGATTTGTAGAACGATAATTTTGTTCAAGACGAAAAATTTTAGCTGTATCATAATCAATATGAAAATTTAAAATATTTGAAATGTTTGCTCCACGAAAAGCGTAAATACTTTGAGCGTCATCACCTACTGCAAAAATATTTTGATGTTTTAAAGCTAAATTATTTAGTATTTTTTTTTGTGATAAATTAGTATCTTGATATTCATCTATTAAAATATACTTAAATTTTTCTTGATATTTTTTAAGAATATTTGGAAAACGAATAAATAAATAATTAGTATGAAGTAATATATCATCAAAATCCATAGCATTTGCTTTAAAACAACGTTCTATATAGTATTTATATATTTTATCAAAATATTCTAATTTATTTTTTATTTCGCATAAACTATTCTTATATTCAGATATTTTTTTTCTTATTTCTTTAATATTTAAAGATATATTGAAACTTACATCTTCTAATATTTTTTTAATCACATTTTCTGAATCTTTTTGATCATAAATAGTATAATTAGGTTGATAACCTACCCAATGAGATTCTTTTCTTAGAATATTAGAAAATATAGAATGAAAAGTACCTATTGTCATTTTATCTAAATCTTCTTTTTCTATCATATTAGAAACACGATTTTTCATTTCTTTAGCTGCTTTTTTAGTAAAAGTTAAAGCTAAAATATTAGAAGGATTTATTCCTTTGTTTTGAATCATATGAACTATACGATATGTAATAACACGAGTTTTTCCAGATCCAGCTCCTGCTACGACAAGTATAGGACCTTTAATCGTTTCTATGATTTTACGTTGAATTTTATTTAAAGAGAAAGAAACAGACATTAATTTATTATTTTTTTCCATTTACTATAATAATACTTTTTATAAGTATTATTTTTTTGAAAAAAATTTGGATTTTTTTGAAAAAAATTTGGATTTTTTTGAAAAAAATTTATAGCAATAGGAAATACTTTTTTTATTAATTTATAATCTTTTATGAAATTTACAATATGTAAATAATCTTTACCACTTTGTTTTGTACCTATTAAATCTCCACTTCCACGCAAGTTAAGATCTTCTTTTGCTATTTCTAATCCTTTATTTGTTTCACATATTTTTTTTATTCTAAGAGAACTTTTTACATTTATTTTTTTATCATCAGTTATAAGTATACAATAACTTTTATGGATACCTCTTCCAACTCTTCCTCTTAATTGATGGAGTTGAGATAATCCAAAAAAATCTGCATTTTCTATTAAAATGACAGAAGCATTAGGGATATCTACTCCAACTTCTATAACTGTAGTAGCTATCATTATTTTGGTATCTCCACGTAAAAATCTATTGATTTGTATATTTTTTTCTTCAGATTTCATTTTTCCATATAAAATACCTATTTTATTTTTTAAGTTTTTAAACTTTTCTTTTATTTCTTTATATCCTTTTACCAAATTTTTGTATCTATTAGAGGATTTTACAGTTGGATATATAATGTAAGCTTGCCTTCCTTTTAAAATTTGATTTTTTATTATTTTAAAAGCTTTATCTTTGTCTTTGTTATAAAAATGCATAGTATTAATAGGTTTTCTTCCAAAAGGCAATTCTTTTATAACAGAGATATTTAAATCATGATAAATAACTTTAGCTAAAGTTCTAGGAATAGGAGTAGCTGTCATAATTAAAATATGAGGATGATTTTTATTATTATTATAAATTTTTTCTCTTTGTTCCACCCCAAAACGTTGTTGCTCATCTATTACTGCTAATCCTAATCTTTTAAATTGTACTTTTTTTTGTATTAAAGAATGTGTTCCAATCAAAATAGAAATTTTTCCTGTTAATATTTCATTATATATATATTTTCGCATACTATTTGAAGTAGAACTAGTTAATAAACCAATTTTAATTCCAATTTTAGAAAATAATTTTTTTATGGAATAATAATGTTGTATAGCTAAAACTTCAGTAGGGGCCATTAAACATGATTGAAATCCATTATCTAAAGTTATAAGCATTGATAACATAGCTATTATAGTTTTTCCACATCCAACTTCTCCTTGTAATAATCTATTCATTTGAATAGGTTTTTTTAAATCTTCCCATATTTCTTTAATTACTTTTTTTTGTTCTTCTGTTAAAGTAAAAGGTAAAAAATGGTTATAAAAATTATGAAAATTTTTTCCTAACTTTTTAAAAGGATAGGTATATACAATATTTTTTTTTGATAAAAAAAATAATTTTAATAAAAATAATTCTTCAAATTTTAAAGAATATTGAGCTTGTAATAAATTATCTAAAGATTCTGGAATATGTATTTGAATTAAAGCTTTTTTTCTTGGAATTAATTTTTTTTCAATAAATTTTTGAAAAAAAAAGTCTTCTACTATATTAGTATCTTCTTTTAATTCTTTTATTAAATTTTTTAATAAATTTTTGAAAAAAAAATTACTAATTCCTTTTTTTATTAATTTTTCTGGAATAGAATAAATAGGAGATATAGAACATTTTGAATAGTATTTTGAATGTTTAAATTTTTTAATATTTGGATGTATGATTTGAATTTTTTTTTGAAACCATCTAATCTTTCCAGAAACTATGAATGTAATATTTTTTATTTTTTTTTTAAAAAAATTGGTTTTTTTAAACCATATTAATTCAATAAAACCTGTTTTATCTTCTAAACGTGCTATTAATATTTTTCCTTCTTTGTTTTTAAAATATTTTTCTTCAACAGACGTTATTTCACCTAATATTTCTACAAGATTATTATTCTTTTTATTAGATAATTCTGATATGCTTTTTAATATGGATAAATGTATATACTTTTTTGGATAAAAAAAAAGTAAATCTTCATATGAATAAATATTAAGTTCTGTATTAAATAAACAAGCTTTATACAAACTTAATCCTTTTAAATGTTTTATAGATTTTTTTAAAATATTGCAGGACATATTTTATAAGATTATGATCCTTATTATTAAAAAATACTTAATTTTGTTGACAAAAGGACATTTAGCTCAGTTTGGTTCAGAGCGCTACTTTGACAGAGTAGAGGACATCGGTTCAAATCCGATAGTGTCCACTTAAATATTAGTATTTTGGTATGATTTTAATTACTACAGTTAGAGAAGGTGAATCAATTGATAAAGCCTTAAAAAAATGTAAAAAAAAATTTGATAAAACTCGTATTCTAAAAGAATTTAGAGAAAAACAACAATATATAAAACCTTCTGAAGGAAGAAGAAATGAAATTTTAAGGGCTAAATATAGAGAACGTATGAAATTAAAAAGAGAAGAATAATTTTATATGTTTAATTGTAAAAAAAATTATAAATATATTTTTGGATTAATAGGAAAGGATATACATTATTCTTTTTCAAAAGAATTTTTTTTAAAAAAGTTTCAAAAAGAAAGGATTAATTATGCAAAATATGAAGTTTTTGACATTCCAAAAATAGAAAAAGTATCTTTCATTTTTAAAAATCCTTTTTTAAAAGGATGTAATGTTACTATACCTTATAAAACAAGTATCATTCCTTTTTTAACAAGATTAACGACAGAAACAAGGTTAATAGGATCTGTAAACGTTATAAAAATAAAAGATCAACATAGAATAGGATATAATACAGATGTTTTTGGTTTTGAATTATCTTTTAAAAAAGATATAAAAAAATTTTTATGTCAAAGAAATCTTAAAGCTTTAATTTTAGGAACTGGAGGAGTCTCTAAAGCAGTTTCATTCGTATTAAAAAAATTAGAAATACCATATCAATATGTTTCTAGAAAAAAAAATAAAAATGCTTTATCTTATGAAGATATAAATAAAAATTTATTGAATAAATATAAAATTATTATTAATTGTACTCCTTTGGGTACATATCCAAATATAAATTTTTGTCCTCCTTTACCATATGAATATTGTACAAATAAACACTATTTTTATGATATGGTATATAATCCAAGTAAGACTCTTTTTATAAAAAAAGGAAAAGAAAAAGGAGCTATTACTAGAAATGGATTAGATATGTTATACCTTCAAGCAGAAGAATCTTGGAAAATATGGAATTCATAATTAATTATGAATAAAAAAAATTATAAAGATATTTTCATGATGAGAGCTATACAATTGGCTAAAATTGGCTTAGGATTTACTTATCCTAATCCTATGGTTGGATGTGTAATAGAACGAAATGGGTTTGTTATTTCAGAAGGATGGCATTATAAAAATGGGATGAATCATGCAGAAGTAGAAGCTATTAACAAAATAAAAAATAAACATTTACTTATTGATTCTACTCTTTATGTTACATTAGAACCATGTATTCATTTTGGAAAAACTCCTCCTTGTGTAGACTTAATTATTAAAAATAATATACCAAGAGTAGTAATTGGAATAAAAGATCCTTCTGATAAAGTAAAAGGATTAGGAATAAAAAAATTGAAAGAATTTGGAATAGAAATAATAGAAAACGTTTTAAAAAATAAATGTAGAAATTTAAATAAACGTTTTTTTACTTTTCATGAAAAAAATCGTCCTTATATTATTCTGAAATGGGCTCAAAGTTATGATGGATTCATAGATAAAAAATATAGAAAAAAAAAAATTTGGATTAGTAGTATTTATTCTAGACAATTGACTCATAAATGGAGATCTGAAGAAAATAGTATTTTAGTAGGAAGAAAAACTGTATTGAATGATAATCCAAAATTAAATGTTAGAGATTGGTTTGGAAAAAACCCTATTAGAATTTTTTTTGATAAAAAACTTAAAATACCTTCTAATTATTTTATTTTAGATAAATCACAACCTACTATTGTTTTTACAGAAAAAAATAAAAAAAATGAAATAAATACAGAATATATTCATATTTCTTTTGATAGAGAAATATTAAAAAATATGATATATATATTATATCAAAAAAAAATACAATCTATGATTGTAGAAGGAGGAAAAAAAATTTTAGAAAGTTTCATAAAAGAAAATATATGGGATGAATGTAGAATTTTTATATGCAATGTTTTATTAAAAAAAGGTTTAAAAGCTCCAGAAATAGGAGGTAAAGTATTAAAAATAATGGATCTTGATCAAGATCAACTTTTTTATAAAAATTTTTATGATGAATAAATAAATTAATTTATTTATTTAAAAATTTAATTGTATCAATTCCATCAGAAAAATCTTCTAATATAGGATATTGTGTTTGACCAAAATTAATTTCTTTTTTATAAAAATTTTTAGAGACTATACATTGTATTTTTTTATTATTTTTTTTAATTTTTTTTTTTAAAATATTTAAATTTTTATAATATTCATAATATACAACGGATATTGGGCTATAATAGTTTTCTTCATTTTTTAAAATTATAAAGTGATTTTTATAAATAGGAATTTGATTCATTTTACAAATAGTTAAATAATATTTATAATTATTCATGTATTTATAATTATTTGTTATATATTCATATGTATATGAATTTTTTAAAAGAAAAAAAAAATTATAATCATAAGGAATAAATATTTTTCCTACATTTCTACAACCTCTTCCAGAATATGTTAATATATCTTTGTTTAAAGAGATTAATTCTTTTTCTTTTTCATTTCCTTGTAATATAGCTATGGAAGTTTTTCTTTTTCTTAAAAGAAGGTTTTTTTTACGAAAAAAATATTGAAAATAACGAGCTGTATTGTTATTTCCAGTAGCTATTACGTAATCAAATTTTTCATTAAAAATATTTTTTGTAAACTTTATTTTATTTTTTAATTCAGGTTTTTTATATACTAAAATTTTACACAAAAAAGGTAATAATAAATTATCTTCTTCAGAAAGTTTAATTATTATATTAAATCCTGATAAAATAATACATAAAAAATCATGAAATCCTACTATAGGAATATTTCCAGGCATAATAACTAAAACTTTTTTTAAATTATTATTTTTATTTATATCATATTTTTTTATCCAATTTTTTAATTTTTCCTTTTTAAGCGTTTTACCCCATTGGTCAATAGTTATTAATAAATCTTCTATAGAAAACCAACTATTTATAATAGTTATTTTTAATAAAATTTTTTGAAAAGGAATAAAAAATTTTTTAAAATGTTTAGATATATATTTTTCATGTAAATAAAATTTATTAAATTCTCTAAATAAAGAACCTAATTCATCGAAAATTTTAATCATTATAATTTAAAAAATTAAACTAAAATTCAAATGTCCATAAAAATTACAAAAGAGTGTATCAATTGTGGAGCTTGCGAACCTGAATGTCCTAATCAAGCTATTTATGAAGGAGGAAAAAAATGGAGAATGATAGATGGTAATTCTTTAAAAGAAAAAAAAAATATACCAATATATTTTACTAAATATCAAAATCCAATAGAAAACAATATATATTTTATAGTTTCAGAAAAATGTACTGAATGTGTTGGTTTTTATGAAGAACCACAATGTATTTCTATATGTCCAGTTAATTGTTGTGTTTTAGATAAAAAAAATTTAGAAACTAAAGATAAGTTATTAGAAAAAAAAATTTTTTTTCATAACTAACCTAACTATCTATATATGTATGGAACGATTTTCAAAATTTAGTAAAGAGGCTTCTTTAAAAGATTCACTATAAGTAGGATGTGGATGACATATTCTATATATATCTTCAGAAGAAGAACGAAATTCCATAGCTACAGTAGCTTCCATTATCATATCTGCAGCACGATCTCCTATAATATGAACACCTAATATTTCATCTGTTTTTTTGTTAGAAATTATTTTTAAAAAACCATCCATACTACCGCTTGCACGTGCTCTTCCTAATGCTTTCATAGGAAAAGTTCCTATATTATATTCTATTTTATTTTTTTTTATTTCATTTTCAGTATATCCTACACTAGCTACTTCAGGATGTGTATAAATAACTGATGGAATTAAATTGTAATTTAATTTATTTGGTATTTGTCCTATCATATGTTCTACAGCGTATAAACCTTCTTCTTCTGCTTTATGTGCTAACATTTTACCTCCTATAACATCTCCAATAGCATAGATATTATTAATACTACTTTGTAAGAATTCATTAACTAATATAAATCCTTTTTTATCTTTTTTTATACCTATATTTTCTAATCCTAAATTTTTTGTATATGGACTTCTTCCTATAGATATTAAACAATAATCTCCTATAATTTTTATTTTTTTTCCATTATTATATTTTACAAAAACTGATACTTTTTCATTATTATCTTCTAATTTTACATTAGTAATAGATAAAGAATTTTCTATTTGAATAGATGATTTCTCTAATATTTTTTGAATACCTTTACTTAAAGAATGATCCATATTTGATATTATATTATCCATTACTTCTAATATAATTACCTCACTTCCTAATCTATTAAAAATAGAACCTAATTCTAATCCTATTATACCTCCTCCAATAATAATTATTTTTTTAGGTATTTCATCCATATGAAGTGCTTCTGTAGAGGAAATTATTCTATTTTTTATACTAAAATTTAAATATGGTAAACATAAAGGTTTAGAACCTGTTGATATTATACAATACTTAAATTGTATTTTTTCTTTTTGTTTTAATGATTTGATTTCTTTTATAGATAGAATATTTTTTTCATCAAATGATCCTATTCCTTGATATAAATCAATTTTATTTTTTTTCATTAAATATTTTATTCCAATATTAAGATCATTTACTATTTTATTTTTTCTATCTATCATTTTTTTAAAATCAAAAGATAATTTTTCAAAAAAAATTCCATGTGAAGAATAATCATTTTTAGATAAATAAAAAAATTTAGAAGAATCTAAAATACATTTAGAAGGGATACATCCTACGTTCAAACATGTTCCACCTAAATTAGTATATTTTTCTACAATAGCTGTATTTAATCCAAGTTGACTAGCTCTAATTGCTGATATATATCCTCCTGGTCCAGAACCAATAACAACAAGATCGTATGAATTATTCATTTTATTTTTTTGTAAAGATACATACAATTACATATTTAATATATATGCAAAAATTAATGGAGCAACTATAGTAGCATCTGATTCAATGATAAATTTTGGAGTATCTTTATCTAACTTTCCCCAAGTTATTTTTTCATTTGGTATTGCTCCTGAATAAGAACCATAACTTGTAGTAGAATCAGATATTTGACAAAAATAAGACCAAAATGGAGTAGGATGAAAACCTATATCTTGAGAAAGCATAGGTACAACACAAATAGGAAAATCACCTGATATACCTCCTCCAATTTGAAAAAAACCTATTTTATGTTTTATACATTCTTTTTGATACCATTTTGCTAAAAATATCATATATTCAATTCCATTTTTTACAAGATATGGTCTAAACAATTTTTTCATACAACATGAAGCAAAAATATTTCCTATAGTACTATCTTCCCAACCTGGAACTACCATAGGTAAATTTTTTTTTGCAGCTGCTAATACCCAACTATTTTTTGAATTTATATTATATGGTTCTAATATATTTTCTAATAATAATTGATAAATATATTCATGTGGAAAATAACGTTCTGATTTTTTTTGAGATCTTTCCCAGATTTTAAAAATATATTTTTGAAGTTTTTTAAATGCTTGTTCTTCTGGGATGCAAGTATCGGTTACACGATAATATCCTTTTTTTAAAAAATTTTTTTCCTCATTAGGAGTTAGATCTCTATAATTTGGAATTTTTTTATAATGAGAATGAGCTATTAAGTTTAATATATCTTCTTCTAAATTGGCTCCTGTACAAGAAATAATATGAACTTTATCTTTTAAAATCATTTCAGCTAATATTTTTCCTAATTCTGCAGTACTCATTGCTCCTGCTAAGGTAATCATCATTTTTCCATTATTTTCTATATGACATTTATATGCTTTAGCTGCTTCTGATAAAGTTAAAGCATTAAAATGAAGAAAATATTTTTTAATAAAAGAAGTAATAGGAGAGTCTTTCATAAAATTTTTATTTTTTTTATCTATCTAGCTATTTGTACAGCTCTAGTTTCTCTAATCACTGTTACTTTTATTTGACCAGGATAAGTCATTTCATTTTTTATTTTTTCTGTGATATCACAAGATAACTGAAAAGCTTTTTTATCATCAATTTTATTACTTTCTACTAAAACACGAAGTTCTCTTCCAGCTTGAATAGCAAAAGCTTTATTAACTCCATAAAAACTAAAAGCTATATTCTCCAAGTTTTTTAATCTTTTTGAATAAGATTCAAAAGAATTTTTTCTTACTCCTGGACGAGCTCCACTAATGGAATCTGAAATTTGCACTATAGGAGATAGTAATACTTTCATTTCTATTTCATCGTGATGTGAACCTATAGCATTGCATACTTCTATATTTTCACCATATTTTTCAGCCCATTGCATTCCTAAAATAGCATGTGGAAGTTCAGATTCAGTTTCAGGTATTTTTCCTATATCATGTAATAATCCTGCACGTTTTGCTAATTTAACATTTAATCCTAGTTCTGAAGCTAAAATACTTGCTAAATGAGCTACTTCACGAGAATGTTGTAATAAATTTTGACCATAAGAAGAACGATATTTCATTCTTCCTATCATTCTAATTAATTCAGGATGTATTCCATGAATACCTAAATCTATTATATTTTTTTTTCCTATTTCAACTATTTCTTCTTCAATTTGAATTTCTGTTTTAGCTACGATTTCTTCAATTCTTGCTGGATGTATACGTCCATCTATTACTAATTTATGAAGAGAAAGTCTAGCAACTTCTCTTCTTATAGGATTAAAACAAGATAAAAGAATAGCTTCTGGAGTATCATCTACAATAATTTCTACACCTGTAGCTTTTTCTAAAGCTCTTATATTTCTTCCTTCACGTCCAATAATACGTCCTTTAACATCATCTGATTCTATATTAAAAACAGATACTGCATTTTCAATGGCTTGTTCTGTTCCTATTCTTTGAATAGCTTGAATTACAATTTTTTTAGCTTCCATTTTTGCAGTTAATTGTGATTCTTCTATAATATTTTGTATATGAGATTGTGCTTTTATTTTTGCTTCTTCTTTAAAAATTTTAATTAATTCATTTTTAGCTTCTTCTGAAGAATAATTAGATATTTTTTCAAGTAATTCCACTTGTTTAATATGTATATTTTTAAATTTTTTTTGTTCATTTTTAAGAATTTTATATTGATTTTCATAATCATTTATTTGTGTTTCCAAACGATTATTTCTTTTAAAGTATATTTCTATTTCTTTAGATAATCTATTTTCTTTTTCTATTGTTTTATTTTCTATGTCAGTTATTTTTTTTTCTCTAATATGAATATCTTTTTCATGTTTTGATTTAAGTTCTATAAATTTTTCTTTTGCTTGAAGCATTTTATTTTTTTTTATGGATTCTCCTTTTTTTTCGGCATTTTTTATGATTTTTTTAGCTTGAATGTTAGCTTTTTCTAATAGTTGAATATATTTTTTTAATATGGATTTTTTTCCAAAAAAATAACATGTAATAACTCCAATCAAAAACCCCATTAATACCGAAAATCCAACATTTATTTTCATATTCACTCAATTTAAATAAAAATAAAATAGACATTTTAATAACATTTTTAAAACAAAAAATATGTGACAAAAGTTTCTTGAATAATGATTTTTATTGAATCAGAAAGAATAATGTTAAATATACAAAATTAAAGATGAGATTTTATTAAAAATATTTTAATCAACAGTATTTGAATACATTATATATTTGTATATAAAATTTTATTTTGATGAAACGAGCATATTTAGATAATGCATCTACAACTCCTATAAGAAAAGAAGTTTTAAAAGTAATGATTGATATATTAACACATTCATTTGGAAATCCATCTTCTGTACAACATAGTTATGGTAGAGAAGCTCGTTCTATTATAGAAGAATCTAGAATCCGTATAGCAAAAAATATTAATGCTTATCCTTCTGAAATTATTTTTACCTCTGGAGGAACTGAGGCAAATAATATGATATTAAGAACATCCGTATTATATTTAGGAATAAAACATATTTTAACTTCTAGATTAGAACATCCTTCTGTTTTTAAAACAGTGCTAGATTTAGCTACTTATAATAAAGTAACTGTAAATTTTATTCATATTAATGAAAAAGGTATAATAGATTTGAATCATATGGAAGAAATATTAAAAAAAAATACCTACAATAAAAAACTTGTGAGTTTAATGTATGCTAATAATGAAATTGGTAATTTATTAGAAATAAATCAAGTTATTTTTTTATGTAAAAAATATGGAGCTTTTTTTCATTCAGATACAATTCAAATTATAGGTAATTATCCTATTGATATGAAAAAATTATCTATTGATTTTGCTAGTGCTAGTGCACATAAATTTCATGGTCCAAAAGGAATAGGTTTTGTTTTTATTAGAAAAAATATACAAAAAAAAATAAAATCTATTATTACAGGTGGAAATCAAGAATATGGAATTCGTTCTGGTACAGAAAATGTATGTGGTATAGCAGGATTATCAGAAGCATTGCAGCTATCTTGTGTAAATTTATTAAATCATATGAATAAAATACATAATTTAAAATTTTATTGTATTTCAGAATTGAAAAATTTGATTCCAAATATTATTTTCAATGGGTTATCCTTTGATTCTAATAAAAGTATTCCTTCTATATTAAATTTTTTATATCCTATAAAAAAAATAGATCATTTATTATATTTTCATTTAGATTTAATGGGTGTAGCAGTCTCAAAAGGTAACTCTTGTAATAGTGATGCAAAAAAAGTATCTCACGTTATTCAATATATTACAAAAGAATCATTTTTAAAAAAAATGATGCCTATAAGAGTTTCTTTTAGTATTTTTAATGAAAAAAAAGATATAGATTTGTTTGTAAGAGCATTGCAAAAAATTAGAAATTGTTAACTACAAATATATTAATTTGAAAATAATTTTATCAATTCTATCAGTGAATCGCTATAATTTTTTTCAATCTTCTATTGGAAAGAAAGTAGTAATGGCTACAACAGGTATTTTTCTAATGATTTTTTTGTTATTGCATTTAAGTGTTAATTTATTTCTTTTTTCAGGAGAAAAAACTTTTAACGAAGCAGTTTCTTTTATGAAGAATAATTTTTTCATTAAAATAATGGAATATATCCTAGCTATAGGATTTATATTTCATATTTTATTTGGAATTAAATTGCATTTATATAATAAAAAAATAAAAGGATCTGTTCATTATGCAAAAAATAATAATATATCATCATTTAGTAGTCGTAGCATGATATATACAGGTATTTTAATTTTTTGTTTTTTAATTTTACATTTGATAAATTTCATGATTCCTATGAAATATTCTAATCATAATTTATCGTACTATAATTTAGTTGTTTCTTTATTTAAAAATCCTTTATATACATTGATATACATATTTTCTTTTTTTATTTTGGGCATCCATTTAAATCATGGATTTCAATCCTCTTTTCAATCTTTAGGATTATCTAATAAAAAAAGATTTTTTTGGATAAAAAAATTTGGATTTTTTTATTTTTGGTTTATTTGTTCTGGTTTTTCTATTATTGCGATTTGGTTTTTTTTCAATGGTAATTGATATTTTTATAATGATTAAAAATTATTTAAAATTTAATTCAAAAATTCCAGAAGGGGCATTAAACAATAAATGGAATGATCATAAATCTACTTTAAAATTAGTATCACCTAATAATAGATCTAATCTAGAAATTATTGTTGTAGGTACCGGATTAGCTGGAGCATCCGCATCCGCATCTTTATCTGAATTAGGATATAAAGTTAAAGTTTTTTGTTATCAAGATTCTCCTAGGAGAGCTCATTCTGTAGCCGCTCAAGGTGGTATTAATGCCTCTAAAAATTATAAAGGGGATAATGATTCTATTTATCAACTTTTTTATGATACAATTAAAGGTGGAGATTATAGATCTAGAGAAGCTAATGTTTATCGTTTAGCAGAAATGTCTTCAAATATTATAGATCAATGTGTAGCTCAAGGTGTTCCATTTGCTAGAGATTATGCTGGATATTTAGAAACTAGATCCTTTGGTGGAACAAAAGTTTCTAGAACTTTTTATGCTAAAGGACAAACAGGTCAACAACTTTTATTAGCTTGTTATTCTTCTATGTGTAGACAAATAAGTAAAGGAAGAATAAAAATGTATAATCGTCATGAAATGCTTGATTTAGTAGTTATAGAAAATGTAGCTAGAGGAATAATTTCCAGAAATTTAATTTCTGGAGAAATAGAAAAACATATAGCACATGCAGTAGTTATAGCATCTGGTGGTTATGGTAATGTATTTTTTTTATCTACTAATGCTATGGGATCTAATTCTAGTGCTATATGGAAAGTTCATAAAAAAGGTGGATTTTTTGCTAATCCTTGTTATACACAAATACATCCTACTTGTATTCCAGTACATGGAAGTTATCAATCTAAATTGACTTTAATGTCAGAATCATTAAGAAATGATGGAAGAATATGGGTTCCTAAAAAATTAGAAGATGCTATTGCTATACGAAATGGAAATAAAACATCTAAAGATATAAAAGAAGAAGAAAGAGATTATTATTTAGAAAGAAGGTATCCTTCTTTTGGTAATCTTGTACCAAGAGATGTAGCTTCTAGAGCTGCTAAAGAACGTTGTGATAAAGGATTAGGAATCGAAGATAATGAAACAAAAGAAGGTGTTTTTTTAGATTTTTATTATTCTATAGAGAAATATGGAAATGAAAAAGCAAATGAACTTGGAATAAAAAAAATTAGTACTTCAAAAAAAATAAAATTAGGAGAAAAAATCATAGAATCTAAATATGGTAATTTATTTCATATGTATGAAAAAATAACGAATCAAAATCCTTATAAAAATCCTATGAAAATTTATCCTGCAGTACATTATACAATGGGAGGATTATGGGTTGATTATAATTTAATGTCTTCTATACCTGGTTGTTTTGTTATAGGAGAAGCTAATTTTTCAGATCATGGAGCTAATAGACTTGGTGCTTCTGCACTAATGCAGGGATTAGCTGACGGTTATTTTATTTTACCATATACTATTGCGGATTATTTATCTAAATATATCAATTATTATAATGATAAAATAACTATTAAACATAAAAATTTTAATAAATCAGAAAAAGATGTAAAGGATAGAATTAAAAAATTTATTCAAAATAATGGAAACATACCTGTTGATTTTTTTCATAAAAAACTTGGAAATATCATGTGGGAATATGTAGGAATGAGTAGGAATTATAAAGGTTTATCTAAAGCTATAAAAAATATACAAGAACTTCGTGAAGAATTTTGGAAAAATGTATTTATACCTGGAAATAATGAATATGAATTGAATTCTGAATTAGAAAAAGCTGGACGTATAGCCGATTTTTTAGAATTAGGAGAATTAATAGCTATGGATGCATTAAATAGAAAAGAATCTTGTGGAAGTCATTTTAGAGAAGAATATCAAACAATAGAAGGAGAAGCTCTTCGTAACGATGTTCATTATAAATATGTTTCTGTATGGGAACATTTAGAAAATAAATCTATTAGTGATGAAATCATGCATAAAGAAAATTTAAATTTTAATTTTGTTAAAATTCAAACACGTTCTTATAAATAAGAACATAATTTTATGAAAAAATTTCTCAATTTTAAATTAAAAATATGGAGACAAAAAAATAATAAAGAAAAAGGTAATTTTTATACTTATAAAATTCATAATATATCTCCAAATAGTTCTTTTTTAGAAATGTTAGATATATTAAATAATAATATTATATCTGATCAAAAAGATTATCCTATATCATTTGATCATGATTGTCGTGAAGGTATTTGTGGAATGTGTTCTTTATATATAAATGGAAGAGCTCATGGACCAGATAATTTAATAACTACTTGTCAATTACATATGCGTTCTTTTAAAAATGGAGAAACTATATATGTTGAACCTTGGAGAGCTAAACCTTTTCCTATAATTAAGGATCTCATTGTAGATAGATCTTCTTTTGATAGAATTATTATGTCTGGAGGTTTTATTTCTGTAAATACATTTGGAAAAACTGTAGATGGAAATATGATTCCTATTTCAAAAAATAAAGCTGAAAAAGCTTTTGATGCAGCTGCATGTATTGGATGCGGAGCATGTGTAGCAGCATGTAAAAATAGATCTGCTATGTTATTTGTTGCAGCAAAAGTATCACAACTAGCCTTGTTACCTCAAGGAAAAATAGAAAAAAAAGAAAGAGTATTGAATATGGTAAATAAAATGGATGAAGAAGGTTTTGGAAGTTGTACTAATACTAAGGTATGTGAAATAGAATGTCCAAAAGGAATATCTACTGAATATATTTCTTTTATGAATAAAGAATATATTTGTTCATTTAATTAATTTTTTCTTAATTATTTTTATGGAATACTTAGATTTTGAAAAACCTATACAAGAAATTCAAGATCAATATATTAATTGTCTTCTTATAGAAAAAAAAAGTGGAGTGAATATGAAGGAAGTTTGTAATCAATTAAAATATAAATTAAAAGAAACTATTAAAAAAGTACATAATAATTTAACTCCTTGGCAAAGAGTACAATTATCTAGACATCCAAATAGACCTTATACTTTAGATTATATACAATATATAACAAAAAAAGATTCTTTTATAGAATTACATGGAGATCGTTATTTTGGAGATGATAAAGCTATAGTAGGTGGTTTTGGAAAAATAGAAGATGTTACTTTTATGTTAATAGGAACTCAAAAAGGAAGAAACACTAAAGATAGACAATATAGAAGATTTGGTATGCCTAATCCAGAAGGATATAGGAAAGCTTTGAGATTGATGAAGTTATCAGAAAAATTTCGTAAACCTATTGTTACTTTTATTGATACTCCAGGAGCTTTTCCTGGAATAGAAGCAGAAAAAAGAGGTCAAGGGGAAGCAATTGGAAAAAATATTTATGAAATTATGTGTTTAAAAGTTCCTATTATTGTATTAATTATTGGAGAAGGAGCAAGTGGAGGAGCTTTAGGAATTGGAATAGGAGACAAAATTTCTATGATGGAAAATTCTTGGTATTCTGTTATTTCACCTGAAAGTTGTTCTACTATACTTTGGGGAAATTGGGATAAAAAAGAAGAATCAGCAGAAGCATTAAAATTAACCGCAGAAGATATGTATAAATTAGATCTTATAGATAATATAATTAAAGAACCTTTAGGTGGAGCTCATTTTTGTCCAGAAAAAGCTTTTAAGCTTGTAAAAAAGCAAATAATGAAACATTATAAAGAATTATATACTATTGATGTGAAATCAATTATTAAAAATAGAAAAAATAAATATATTTCTATAGGTTCTTTTAATGAAGGATAATTTTTTTATGAAAATATGAGTAAAATGAACCGTATTGAACAAAATATAGAAAATAATTACAAAATTAAAAAAGGGAAAATACCACCTCAAGCATTAGATTTGGAAGAAGCTATAATAGGATCTATTTTAATAGATAGAAAAGGATTAGATGAAATTATTGATATACTTTTTCCTGAAGTTTTTTATAAAAAAGAGCATCAAGAAATATTTAAATCAATACAAAAATTATATCATAATTCTAAACCAGTAGATTTATATACTGTTTTAAATGAACTTCGTATAAATGATAAATTAAAATTATCAGGTGGGGAATTGTATTTGATAGAATTAACACAAAAAGTTATTTCTTCTGCACATATAGAGTATCATAGTCGTATAGTGTTGCAAAAATTTTTTTTAAGAAAATTAATTAGTATATCTTCTGATATTATTAAAAAATGTTATGAAGAAAACATAGATGTTTTTGATCTTTTAGATTATGCAGAATCAAAACTTTTTGAAATAAACCATAAATATTTAACAACAAAAAAATATGAAACTACTCAATATATTGTAAATAAAGCTATTGAAAAAATAAAAAAAACAAAAAAAGAAGGATTAAGTGGAATTTCCTCAGGATTTTATAAACTAGATCATATTACTTCTGGATGGCAAAATTCAGATTTAATTATAATAGCTTCTAGACCTGGAATGGGAAAAACAACTTTTATGTTATCAATGGTTAAAAATATTGTAATAAAACAAAAAATTCCTGTTATTATTTTTTCATTAGAAATGTCTTCTGTTCAATTGATTACACGATTAATTTCATCAGAAACTGGTATTTCTTCAGAAAAAATTAAAAGAGCAAGTTTATCTAATTTAGATTGGGAATCTTTAAATCATAAAACTAAAAATTTGAAAGATGCTCCATTATTTATAGATGATACTCCTTCTTTATCTATATTTAATTTGCGAGCAAAATGTCGTCGTTTAATATCCCAACATGGGATAAAATTAATATTAATAGATTATATGCAATTAATGGGAATACATGATCATGGATATGGGTTTAAATTACAAAATAGAGAACAAGAAATATCAATAATATCTAGAAGTTTGAAATCTATAGCTAAAGAACTTGATATTCCTATAATAGCTTTATCACAACTTTCTAGAGCAGTGGAAACAAGAGGTGGTAGTAAACGACCTTTATTATCTGATTTGAGAGAATCTGGAGCTATTGAACAAGATGCAGATATTGTATTATTTATATATAGACCTGAATATTATGGATTTAAAACTTGGGATTATGATAATGATTCTAATTCTTCTTGTATAGGTGAAGCTGAGATAATAATAGCAAAACATAGAAATGGAGGATTAGATAAATTTCGTTTAAAATTTATAAGTGATCAAGTTAAATTTTCTAATTTAGAAGAAAAAAAACAAATTCCATTTCTTTGGGAAGAAGACTATAAAAAAAATATTCTTAATAATGAAAATAATATATTATCAAAATATAATAAAATAGATTTAAATGATGATTTTTTTGGTGAATTTAATACATAAAATAAAATGTATTGAATTTTGAATGGTTTTTTTCTAAAAAAACAGTTGATAAAGATTGTGTTAAAAATAGTTCTCTTAGAACAATAGTTATAATTATACAATTAACAATAATTTTTAGTTTAGTTATAACTATTTTAACTTTATCTGTTGGATTTGGATTTAAAGAAATTATAAAAAAAAAATTTACAAATGTAATAGGTCATATTTTGATAATGAAAAAATCAAAAAAACCTTTTTTTTTATCTCATATAGAAAAAAAATTTTTGATTTCTAATTATATTCAAATTCATGGAATTTCTGAAAAAAATGTAATTATATGCACAAATAATAAAATAGAAAAATATTTATTTAAAGGTGTTTATGAAGATTATAATCCTATATTTTTTAAATATTTTATTATAAAAGGAAAGTTTTGTAGTGAAAAAAAAAGTTATTTATGTAATGATAATATTCTTTTATCCAAAAAAATATCTTCATTATTAGGATTAAATATAGGATCTTATATAAAAATTTATTTTTTTTATCCTAAAAATGGATCACTTATTTCTAAAAAATTTAAAGTTTCTGGAATATATGAAACTGGTTTTCCTACATTTGATAATATATATATTATTGGAAATATAAAATCTATTCAACATATTTTTGGTTGGAAGGAATTTTTTTCTGAAAAAATTGAAATTTTTTTATCTTCTTTATCTTATTTTAATTTAAAAATAATAGAAAAAAAAATTAAAAAATTTTTTCCTAATTTTTTTGTTAAAAAAATTGAAAATAGATATAATAATAAATATTTTAAATGGTTAAAAATTTTTAATATAAATATTTTTATTATTATTATTATTATATTTTTTGCTTTAATTGTAAATATAATCGCATTTATTTTAATTCTTATTTTAGAAAGAATCAAAACTATTGGTATTTTAAAAATATTAGGAGCTAAAAATAAGGTTATATATAAAATATTTTTTTTTTATGTTATAAAAATATTTATTCCTTCATTACTTATAGGAAATAGTATTAGTATAGGATTATTAATAATACAAAAAAAATTTCATATTATATCATTAAATAAAATACATTATTTTATAGATTTTGTTCCAATTTATTTTCAAATTTGGTATATTTTAATTATTAATTTAGTAATTATTTTTATTTGTTTTTTAACAATATTTTTTTCTGTTTTATTTGTTTTTAATAAAATGGAAACTTTAGAAGTTATAAATTTTGAATAAAGTTAAGAATTAAATTTTGTATTTTTATTTTTTTTAGTGAACAGAAAAATTTAATTTATTTTTGATACTTATTAAATCTTCATCCGGAATAAGAGGTACTTTAGGAAATAAAGTAGGAACAGGATTTTCTCCTATAGAGATCATTAAATTTTCTACAGGATATGTTTCTTGGATGAAAAAAAAATATAAAATAAAAAAAAAATATTTAGTAGTTTTAGGAAGAGATGGTAGAGTAACTTCTGCTTTATTTCAAAAATTATTAATAATTATTTTTCAAAGTCTTGGAGTAGATGTTATAAACATAGGTTTATCTACAACTCCTACTGTTGGTATAGCTGTTATAAATGAAAAAGCAGATGGTGGTGTTATGTTAACAGCTAGTCATAATCCAAAAAATTGGAATGGATTAAAAATATTTAATTCATATGGAGAATTTTTATCTGAAAAGGATTCAAAAAAATTATTTACTATAATGGAAAAAGAAAATTATAAATTTTCTTCTTATAAAAAATTAGGTAATCTTTTTCATAAAAAAAATTATGTTAAAAAACATATAGAAAAAATTCTTTCATTACCTATTATAGAAAAAAACATTATTAAAAAAGCTAAATTAAAAATTGTAGTTGATGGTATTAATTCTACAGGAGGTATAGCTGTTCCACTTCTTTTAAAACATTTAGGAGTTCATGTTATAAAAATGCATTGTAATCCTAATAGGGAATTTATACATAATCCTGAACCTATTGAAAAAAATTTAGTAGAAATTTGTAAAAAAGTACCAAAAGTAAAAGCTAATTTAGGAATATCTGTAGATCCTGATGTAGATAGAGTAGTTTTTATTTGTGAAAATGGAGATTTTTTTGGAGAAGAATATACTTTAGTATCTATAGCTGATTATATATTAGATAAAGAAATAGGGCCTGTTGTTTCTACTTTATCTTCTTCTCATACTTTAAAAGATATTTCTATAAAAAAAGGTGCTACTTTTTATCAAACTCCTGTTGGAGAATCTCATGTTATAAAAAAGATGAAGGAAGTAAATGCGGTTGTTGGAGGAGAAGGAAATGGAGGGATTATTTATCCAAAATTACGTTATGGAAGAGATGCTTTAGTTGGAATAGCTATATTTTTAACTCAAATAGTTAAGCTTTCTAAAATTTCATTATTTGAATTAAAAAAAAAATATTCTAATTTTTTTATGTCAAAAAAGAAGATTAAATATTCTTTTAATAAAGAAAAATTTTTAAAAAATATTAAAAATAAATATAAAGGTAAAAAAATTGATTTTAGTGATGGTATTAAAATTGATTTATTAAATAATGAATGGATACATATAAGAAAATCAAATACTGAGAATTTTATTAGAATACATACAGAAAGTTGTTCTAAAAAAAGAGCTGATTTTTTAGCGAAAAAAATTGTATATGAAATAAAAAATTATTTTTAATTTATGTCACATAATATTATTAAATACGTAGAAGAAAAATTTTTTATAAAAAAAAATTTTCCATTGTTTAATTCTGGAGATACAATTACTGTTTTTTTTGAGATTAAAGAAGGAGAAAAAAAAAGAATTCAATCTTTTAAAGGAATAGTTATAAAAAAACAAGGTAAAGGATTAACTAAAACGTTTACTGTCAGAAAAATAAGTGGAGGAATAGGTGTAGAACGTATATTTATTTTGAATCAACCAAATATACAAAAAATAGATATAAATAAAAAAGGAAAAGTTCGTAGATCTAAAATTTATTATTTTAGATTATTAAAAGGAAAAAAAGCTAGAGTTAAAAGTTAAAAAAGCAAAAAAGAGATAAAATATCTCTTTTTTGCTTTTTTTTTAATTAATTATTTGTTACCTTTTTCGTTTTCTTCAGCAGTTACTTTTTCTTTTTCTTTTTCAGTTGTGGAACTATTATCCTCATTATTATTACTTTTTGAGGATTCCTCAGAAGTTGTAGGAGGAGTAGTTGTAGATGCAGAATCTGTTTGATTTTCACTATTATTAGCTGTTTTTTCCTCTTCTGTTGTAGTAGAGTTACTTTCGTTCTTATTTTTATTGTTACAACTTATAGTAAACAAAAATATTGCTAACAGGATCGTAGTAACAGTAATTCTTAATTTTTTCATCATAATCAATAGTATTTCAATTATTACATATTCTGGACAAATTTATATAAAAATTTGGAATGAAAAAATATATCATTATTTGTATTTTTTTTTATATAAAATAAATATAATGTAACTAAATTTTAGTTTTTCCTTGTAGTTTGAAAATAAGAATATTATATATTACGTTTTATATTTTATATAGTACGAAATTATAAATAAAAAATTATGTCTTTAAATAAAAAGATTTTAAAAGAAGCTTTAACTTTTGATGATGTTTTACTTGTTCCTTCTTATTCTTCAATTCTTCCATCAGAAGTATCTATTAAAACATCTTTAACACTTGATATAACTCTCAATATACCTATATTAAGTGCAGCTATGGATACAGTAACAGAATCTTCTTTAGCTATATCTATAGCAAGAGAAGGAGGCATTGGTATTATACATAAAAATATGAATATAAAAAATCAATCTGAAGAAGTTTATAGAGTAAAAAGAAGTGAAAGTGGAATGATAGATGATCCTATTACTCTTTCTAAAAATTCTACACTTAGATATGCACAATCTCTTATGAATAAATATAAAATATCAGGATTACCTGTAGTAGAAAAAAATAATATATTATTAGGAATTATTACTAAAAGAGATATAAAATATCGTATAGATTTAGATTCTTTAGTAGAAGAAGTAATGACAAAAGAAAAATTGGTAACTTCTAAAAGAAATATAACTTTAGAAGAAGCAAAAAATATTTTATTAAAGGAAAGAATAGAAAAATTACCTATTGTAGATAACTATAATAAATTAGTAGGATTAATTACTATTAGAGATATAGACAATTTAATTGCATATCCTAATGCATGTAAAGATTCTAGAGGACGTCTTCGTGTAGGTGCAGCCGTAGGAATAGATAAAAAAATTTTAGAAAGAGTAGAATCTTTAGTTAAAGTAGGAGTAGATCTTATAACTATAGATTCTGCACATGGTCACTCTTCTGTTATTTTAAAAATAATAAAATCAATTCGTCATACTTTTCCAGAAACTGTATTATTAGCCGGAAATGTAGTTACAAAACAAGGAGCTAAAGATTTGATAGATGCAGGATCAACAATATTAAAAGTAGGAATAGGATCTGGTTCTATTTGTACAACGAGAGTAATAGCTGGAGTAGGAATGCCTCAAATAACAGCTATAAATGATGTTTATGAATATGCAAAAAAAAGAAATGTACATGTTGTATCTGATGGAGGAATTAGACATTCAGGAGATGTAGTAAAAGCCATAGCTGCTGGAGCTAGTTCTGTTATGATTGGAAGTTTATTTGCTGGTACAGATGAAGCTCCTGGAGAAGAAGTTATTTTTCAAGGAAGAAAATTTAAAACTTATGTAGGTATGGGTTCTTTAATTGCTATGAAAAGAGGAAGTAAAGATAGATATTTTCAATTTAACGAAAAATCTGTTCCAGAAGGAATAGAAGCTATAGTACCATATAAAGGAAAAATAAAAGATGTTATTTATCAAATTTGTGGAGGATTGCGTTCTGGAATGGGGTATTGTGGAGTTTCTAATATTACAGAGTTAACAAAAACAGGAAAATTTGTAAGAATAACTAATTCAGGTCTAAAAGAAAATCATCCACATAGTGTGAATATAACAAAAGAAACTCCTAATTATTTTAATTGTAAATAATAAATATAAGTACCCGGAACGGGATTTGAACCCGTACGATCGTAATGATCACAGGATTTTAAGTCCTGTGTGTCTACCAGTTCCACCACCCGGGTGTTATAGAGCGAGAAACGGGATTTGAACCCGTGGCCCCGACCTTGGCAAGGTCGTGCTCTTCCTACTGAGCTATTCTCGCAAATGAAATAATAACTCAATTTAAAAACACTTTTATATATAAAAAAATTATTATTATAATTATTTTAATAATTTTTTAATTTTTTCAATTGTATTAAATATATCTTTAATAGGTAAAGAATAAACATTATATATTTTTTTTAAAGAATAGGATATTTTATTTAATAAAAATAAAACATTTTCCTTATTTTTTATAGTTATTGAATTTTTTTTATTTAATATTTTTAATATTTCTTTTGCTCTATAAATAATTTTTATAGGCATACCAGATATTTTTGCTACATGAATACCAAAACTATGATTAGTTTCTCCAATTAATAATTTTCTCATGAAAACAATATTATCATTTATTTTTTTTACAGAAACATGATAATTTTTTACTCTTTTTAAGAAAAGATTCATTTTATTTAATTCACGATAATGAGTAGCAAATAAAGTTAAAGGACGTAATTTATTTTCATGTAAATATTCAACTATAGATTTAGCTATTGCAACTCCATCATATGTACTTGTCCCTCTACCTATTTCATCTAAAATTAGAATACTTCTTTCAGTTATATTATTTAATATATTTGCTGTTTCATTCATTTCTACCATAAAAGTAGATTCTCCTAGAGAAATATTATCAGATGCTCCAACTCTACTAAATATTTTATCTATTAATCCTATTTCTGCATATTTAGCAGGAACAAAACTACCAATATGAGCCATTAATATAATAATAGCTGTTTGACGTAAAATAGCAGATTTTCCAGACATATTTGGTCCTGTAATAATAATAATTTGTTGATGAAGTTTGTTTAGTGTAATATCATTAGGAATATAGGATACTTTAGATATGAATTGTTTTTCTATAACAGGATGTCTACCTTTTTTTATAGAAAATTCAAAAGATTGATTTATTATTGGTTTTACATAATTATTTTCTAACGCTATCTTAGAAAAAGAATATAAAACATCTATTTTAGCAATTATTTTTGCATTTTTTTGCAAATATTTTATTTCTTCTACAATTTGATTAATTAAATTATTAAATATTTCTTTTTCTAGAAAAAAAATTTTTTGTTCCGCATTTAAAATTTTTAATTCATAATTTTTAAGCTCCTCTGTAATATATCTTTCAGAATTTATTAATGTTTGTTTCTGTATCCAATGAGAAGGAACTTTGTTTTTTTTTGTAATTTTTACCTCAAAAAAATATCCAAATATATTATTGTATCCAATTTTTAAATTGGAAATTCCAGTATTTAATTGTTCTATTGAACAAAGTTTTTCTAAATATTTTTTTTGTGAAAAATATAGATGACGAATATCATCTAATTCTTTAGAAAATCCTTTTATTATAACATTTCCTTTTCCTTTTTCAATTTGATTTGGAGGATTATTTTGTATAGTATTAATAATTTTTTTAGATATAAAATTACAATCTTGAAAAGATTTTCCAATATTTTTAAGTATTTCAGATTGTTGAGATAAAAATTTATTTTGTATCATATTAATAGCTAAAATAGATTTGTGTAATGTATATATTTCTCTAGGAGAAATTTTTCCTAAAGCTATTTTAGATATTATTCTTTCTATATCATGAATATTTTTTAATTTATCTTTTATATATCTTTGTATATAATTATTATAACATAATTCTTTTACTATTTGATGACGTTTTTTTATATGATCAATATTTATTAAAGGAAATAATATCCAATTTTTTAATAATCGTCCTCCCATAGGAGTGATAGTATGATCTAAAATATTTATTAAAGAAACTCCTTCTTTATTTAAAGGATGTAATATTTCTAAATTACGGAATGTAAAGTCATCTATCCACATAGATTCCTCTTTATTTATTTTTTTTATATTAGAAATATGTTTTATTTTAAAATGATGTGTATTATGTAAATAAGATAATATTGCCCCAGAAGAAATAATTCCTAATTTTAAATCATCTATTCCAAATCCTTTCAAAGAATTTGTTTTAAAATGAGATGTTAATTTTTCATATGCAAATGAATAATCAAATATACAATCTTCCATTAAAAATGTATAATATTTATTTTTTAATAGTTTTTCAAAAAACATTTTTTTATTTTTTTGAAAAATAATTTCGCTTGGTTTAAAATGAGTTATATATTGTAATATATTATGATTTTCATCTTCTGTTATAAAAAAATCTCCAGTAGATATATCTAAAAAACTTAATCCAAAATATTTTTCATTTATATGAATAGAAGCTAAAAAATTATTTGACTTAGTTTGTAAAATACTTTCATCTATAGCTATTCCTGGAGTAACAAGTTCTATTACTCCTCTTTTTACAATATTTTTTTCTTTTTTTGGTTCTTCTAATTGATTACAAATAGCAACACGGAATCCAGAACGTATTAATTTAGGTAAATAAGTATTTAAAGAATGAAAGGGAAATCCAGATAGTTGGATATTGGATCTTTTTGTTAAAACAATATTTAACGTTTTTGAACATTTTACAGCATCATCTCCAAAAGTTTCATAAAAATCTCCAACTTGGAATAATAAAATAGTATCTGGATATTTAGTTTTTATATTGTTATATTGCTTAATTAATGGTGTTTCTTCTTTTTTTTTACAAAAAGAATGATCGTTTTTATTCATAAATAAAATTATTTATAGTAAAATAGAAGATTTTTAATTATTAAAATAAAAACCTTATGTCAAAAATATTTAGAGAATATAAAAAATTGGATCTTAATAAGATAACCATAGAAATATCTCAATATTGGAAAAAACATAAGATTTTAAAAAAAAGTTTAAATAATTTTACGAAATTATCATATTCATATGTTTTATATGAAGGGCCTCCATCTTTAAATGGTAGTCCTGGAATTCATCATATCTTGTCTAGAACTATTAAGGATATTTTTTGTAGATATCAAACAATGAAAGGAAAAAAAGTATTTAGAAAAGCAGGATGGGATGTTCATGGATTACCGGTTGAAATTAATGTAGAAAAAAAAATTAATATTACTAAAAATGATATAGGTAAAAAAATAAGTGTAGAAAAATATAATACAATTTGTGAAAATTTTGTTAAGGATTCTTTAAAAGAATGGTATTCTTTTACAGATAAAATAGGATATTGGATAGATTTAGATAATCCTTTTATAACTTATACTTCTAAATATATAGAAAGTGTATGGTGGTTAATAAAAAATATGTATTGTAAAAATTTTCTTTATAAAGGATTTACAGTTCAACCTTATTCTCCTGCAGCAGGTACAGGATTAAGTTATCATGAATTAAATATGCCTGGATCTTATAAAAAAGTAAAACAAATATCTCCTTTTTTAAAATTTAAGGCAATAAAAAAAACTTTACCAAAAGTATTACAAAACGTTTTAGATGATATATATTTTATATCATGGACAACTACACCTTGGACTTTACCTTCAAATACAGCATTAGCTGTTGGAAATGATATAGATTATATTTTAGTAAAAACATATGATATTCATACTTCTTTAAAAGAAAATATTATTTTTTCTGAAAAATTGATTCATAAGGTATTATTATCAAGTAAATATTATTTTGTTTCAGATATTTCTAAATTTTATTTGGATAAAAAAAGTAATAAAATTCCATATTTCATAATAAAAAAATTTAAAGGTAAAGCATTATTATATAGTAAATATGAACAATTATTACCTTGGTTTAAACCTTATTATAATGTAGATAATGCTTTTCAAATTGTGGAAGGAGATTTTGTAAATGTGGAAGAAGGAACAGGTATAGTACATATATCTCCTACATTTGGAATAGAAGATTTTATGGTAGCTAAAAAATATAATATTCCTCCAATGTTAATATTAAATGAAAAAAATAAACCTGTTCCTTTAGTAGATTTTCAAGGAAAATTTTTAGATTCTTTACCTTATGGATTTGGAGGAAAATATGTGAATAAAAATTTTAGTAAAAATAAAAAAAATACTTTTTTAGTTGATGAAGAAATTGTTTTTTTTTTAGAAAAAGAAAAAAAAATATTTAGAATAGAAAAATGTTATCATTTTTATCCACATTGTTGGAGAACAGAAAAACCAATACTTTATTATCCTTTAAATTCTTGGTTTATAAGGATTACAGATAAAAAAAATAAAATAGTTTCTTTAAATCAAAAAATTAAATGGTTTCCTAATTTTATAGGTAAAAAACGTTTTGATTCTTGGTTAAAAAATATAAAAGATTGGAATTTATCACGTTCTAGATATTGGGGTACTCCTTTACCTATCTGGATTACTAAAGAAGAAGATGAAATTAAGGTTATAGGTTCTATTAAAGAACTAATTTTAGAAATTAAGAAATCTATTAAATATGGATTTATGTCTTATAATATATTTCAAGATTTTGTATTAGATGATATGAGTGATGATAATTATAATAAAATAGATTTGCATAAACATATTTTAGATAAAATTATATTAGTTTCTTCTAAAGAAAAACCTATGAAAAGAGAACCTGATTTAATAGATGTTTGGTTTGATTCTGGGGCTATGCCATATGCACAATTACATTATCCATTTGAAAATAAAGAATATGTAGATCATAATTTATTATTTCCTGCTGATTTTATTTCAGAAGGAATTGATCAAATAAGAGGATGGTTTTTTACTTTGCATACTATTAGTAGTGTTTTATTTAATTCTATAGCATATAAAAATGTTATATCTACTGGTTTAATATTAGATAAGAATGGAAGAAAAATGTCTAAAAGTAAAGGGAATACAATAAATCCTTTTGATTTAATAAATAATTATGGTCCTGATGCAATACGATGGTATATTATATTTAATTCTGAACCTTGGGAAAATTTAAAATTTAATATAGAAGGTATTAATATTATAATTAATAAATTTTTTGTAACATTTTATAATATTTATTCTTTTTTTGTTTTATATGCTAATATAGATGGTTTTTCTTATAAAGAAGAAGAATCTTCAAAAGAAGATTATACAGAATTAGATTTATGGATTCTTTCTGAATTAAATACACTTATTCAAAAAACAGATGAATCTTATGCAAATTATAATCCAACTAAAGTTGCTCGTTTTATTTCGTGTTTTGTATTAGAAAAATTGAGTAATTGGTATGTAAGATTATGTCGTAGAAGATTTTGGAAAAATGAATATACAAAAAATAAAATATCTGCATATCAAATTCTTTATAAATGTTTAATTTCCGTAATTAAATTAGCTTCTCCTATTATTCCATTTTTTTCAGAAAAGATATATTTAGATTTAAATTCTATTACTAAAAAAGAAAAGTATAAAAGTATTCATTTAAGTAATTTTCCTAACTGTAATGTAGATTTTATTAATAAAGTATTAGAAAAAAAAATGTTTTTAATTAAAAAAATAGTTGGAATGATTTTTTCTATTAGAAAAAAAAATAAAATAAAAATTCGTCAACCTTTACAGAAAATACTTATTTTATTTTCTAAAAATGAAAAAATTTATTCTCAATTAAAAAAAACATATGAAATTATATTAAAAGAAGCAAATATTAAAGAAGTAGAATTTCCTTATTCTTATAAAAATTTAGAATTAATAAAACATATTAAACCAAATTATCAATCTTTAGGACCAAGGTTTGGAAAAAAAATTCAAAAAATTTCTAAATTAATAAATAAATTTACTCAAGAAGATATTTTAAAAATAGAAAAAAATAAAAAATTAATTTTTCATTTACATAAAGAAAAAATTGTACTTTTTTTAAAAGATGTTAAAATTACTACGGAGTATATTAAAAATTGGTCTATTTTATCTGATGATGAATTAACAATAGCATTAGATTTAAATATTACAGATAAACTTTGGGAAGAAGGATTTATAAGAGAGTTAATTAGAAATATACAAATATTAAGAAAAAAACGTGATTATGATGTTATTGAAAAAATATGTATACATATAAATCCTAATGATAACAAAATACAATTTATTATACAAAATAATATAAATTTTATTTGTCAAGAAACTCTTGCTACAGATATTTTTTTTCAAAAAAAGGAAGAAGGAATGAAAGTATATTTATATGAAAAAATATTATATATACAGATTAAAAAAATTGAATAAAAAAAACAACAAATGCAAAGAAAAAATTAATATAAAGATAAAAAATTGGAAAAATAAAAAAAGTATTTATTTAAAGAATTTTAATAATCAAAATAATGGAACATACGATACTTTTTTTTACTTTTAAAGCTTTTCAATAAGTGTCTAAAACTTTTAGTCAAAAAATTATAAAATTTTGTAATATTTAAAGTTTAAATATAGATAAAATAAAGATTATGGAATCTATACAAGATTAATTTAAAAAGAACGTTTTATCGTTATTACATACACTTCCTATTGAAGAAAAAAGGATAAATAAAAAAAGAAAATAAATTTTATTTTTTTTGAAAAAATTTTTTTTAATTATTATTTCTATTTTATTAATAGATCAAATTTTAAAAATTTATATTAAAAGTCACTTTAAATTAGGTGATGGAATATTAATATTTCCTTATTTTTGGATTTTATTTGTTGAAAATCCTGGTATGGCATATGGTATTTATCTAGGACAAGGATATTATGGAAAAATAATATTAAGTATACTTCGTTTTTTTTTAGTTTTTTTTATATTTATATTTCTTTATAAAAGTGTAAAAAGAGGATTTACTAATTATTTAACTATTCCTATTAGTTTAATTTTATCAGGGGCTTTAGGAAATTTTTTAGATAGTGCTTTATATGGATTATTATTTAATTCAGGAACAATTTATAGTAAAGAATATCATAAATGGATCCCTTATTTTGGTATATCTAAAATAAATTCACCTTTTTCTATTATTTTTGGAAATGAAAATGGATATGCTTCTTTTATGGAAGGTTGTGTAGTAGATATGTTTTATTTTCCTATAATAGATATTAATATTCCTGACTGGATTCCAATTTTTGGAAATTATAATTTTCAATTTTTTAAACCAATTTTTAATATATCAGATATTGTTATATCTATTGGTGTTTTTTTATTATTTCTTTTTAAGAAAAAAATAAAAAATATCAAAATTTTTTAATATTTTTTATTTTTTGAGATTTATAAAAATCTCTATAGATTTGTATTGTACTGATTTTCATTATTAGGAATATTAAAAAATTAAATTTGCCGGTGTAGCTCAGTTGGTCAGAGCACGTGATTTGTAATCTCGGAGTCGTGGGTTCGAATCCCTCCACCGGCTTATTAGGGGAGATACTCAAGTTTGGTTAACGAGGACAGACTGTAAATCTGTTGGCTTTGCCTTCGCAGGTTCGAATCCTGCTCTCCCCATTATGCGGAAGTAGCTCAGTTGGTCAGAGCATCAGCCTTCCAAGTTGAATGTCGCGGGTTCGAATCCCGTCTTCCGCTCAAAATTTGTATAATGTAGCTCAGTGATAGAGCTCTTCCTTGATAAGGTTATAGGTTTAATTAATTACCGATGTTATCTTTGAAATATTTTAATAATTATTATGGCAAAAGAAAAATTTAAACGAGACAAACCACATTTAAATATAGGAACTACAGGTCATGTTGATCATGGTAAAACTACTTTAACCGCTGCTATTACAAAAGTTTTAGCAGAAATAGGATTGGCAGAGGAAAAAAGTTTTGATGCTATAGATAATGCTCCAGAGGAAAAAGCTAGAGGAATTACTATTAATACATCTCATGTAGAATATGAAACTGTAAAACGTCATTATGCTCATGTAGATTGTCCTGGACATGCAGATTATGTGAAGAATATGATAACAGGAGCAGCTCAAATGGATGGAGCAATTTTAGTTGTAGCCGCAACAGATGGACCTATGCCTCAAACTAGAGAACACATATTATTAGCACGTCAAGTAGGAGTTCCTAAAATGGTAGTATTTATGAATAAAGTAGATCAAGTAGATGATACAGAATTATTAGAATTAGTAGAAATGGAAATACGAGAACTACTTTCAAAATATGAATATGATGGAGAAAATATCCCTATAATACAAGGATCAGCTTTAGGAGCTTTAAATGGAGATAAAAAATGGATAGAAAAAATTAAAGATTTAATGAATATATTAGATAATTATATTCCTGAACCAGTTCGTGAAATAGACAAAGAATTTTTAATGCCTGTAGAAGATGTATTTACTATAACAGGAAGAGGAACAGTAGCAACAGGTCGTATAGAAAGTGGTATTGTTAATACAGGAGATTTAGTAGATATTATAGGAATGGGGGAAAAAAAATTATCTTCTACAGTAACAGGTGTAGAAATGTTTAGAAAAATTTTAGATAAAGGTCAGGCAGGGGATAATGTAGGACTATTGTTACGTGGTATTGAAAAAAAAGATATTAAAAGAGGTATGGTAATAGGAAAACCAGGATCTATAAATCCCTATAAAAAATTTAAAGCAGAAGTATATATTTTAACAAAAGAAGAAGGAGGTAGACATACTCCTTTTCATAATAAATATCGTCCTCAATTTTATTTAAGAACAACAGATGTAACTGGAGAAATTCATTTACCAAAAGGAGTAGAAATGGTTATGCCAGGAGATAATATCTCTATGGAAGTAGAATTACATCAACCTATTGCACTGAGTGAAAATTTACGTTTTGCCATTCGTGAAGGAGGAAAAACTGTAGGAGCAGGGCAAGTTATTCATATTATGGATTAATATTTTTTAAACGGATGTAGCTCAGTTAGGTAGAGCATCGGTCTCCAAAACCGAAGGTCGTAAGTTCGATTCTTACCATCCGTGTATAATATTTTTATACAAAAATTGTAAATTAATAATTATGATAAATAATTTTTTTTTGGAAATTTATAATGAATTTTTTCATTGCATTACATGGACAAAATGGGAAGATTTACAAGAAACAACAATGTTGGTATCTTTTTTCTCTATATTTTTGTCCATACTTTTATATGGAGTGGATTGTTTTTTTATTTTTTTAATTAAAAAATTATTTTCTTTATAAATTAAAAATTAATGAGTGATTTGTATAGAAAATGGTATGTAATAAAAACCATTAGTGGACAAGAAAATAAAGTAAAATTATATATTGAGAATGAAATTAGAGATAATGGATTTCAAGAATATATAGGAAAAGTATTAGTACCTATTGAAAAAGTTATACAGATGAGAAAAGGTAAAAAAATTTATAGAGAAAAAGTTCATTATCCTGGATATGTTATGATTGAAGCTAATTTAGAAGGAGAAGCTATTCATGCTATTAAAAATGTTCCTGGTGTTATTAATTTTTTAAGTGAAGGAAAAGGAAATTCTGCCATACCTATTCCTATGAGAAAAGAAGAAGTTAATAAAATGTTAGGTTACATAGATAAACTTTCTGAAAGTTATGAAAATATTAACCTACCTTTCATTGTAGGAGAAACAATTAAAGTTATAGACGGTCCTTTTAATGGATTTAATGGAACAATTGAAAAAATTAACGAAGAAAAAAGAAAATTAGAATTAGCTGTTTTAATTTTTGGTAGAAAAACTCCATTAGAATTAAATTTTACACAAATAGAAAAAATTTAAAATTAAATCATGGTAGAAAAAAATAAAAAAATAATAAAAAAAATAAAAATTCAAAAAATAAATGGAGGTAAAGCTAGTCCAGCTCCACCTATTGGTCCAATTTTAGGAAGTTCTGGAGTAAATATCATGGAATTTTGTAAACAATATAATTATCGTACTCAAGAAAAAAAAGGTGAAATATGTCCTGTTATTATAACTATTTATGAAGATAAATCATTTTCCTTTTTAATAAAAAAACCTCCTGTTTCTATTCAATTGTTGAATATAATAAAAAAAGAAAAAGGTTCTAAAGAGCCTAATAGGTCAAAAATTGGAAAAATAAATTTTGATGAAATTAAAAAAATAGCAAAAAATAAAATAAAGGATTTAAATTGTTTTTCAATGAAATCTGCTGTATCTATGGTTTCTGGTACTGCAAAATCTATGGGTATAGAAATTATCGATACTTAAAAAGTTTATTCATTTTATTTTTACATGTCAAATAAATTAACTAAAAATAGAAAAAAAATTATAGAGAAAATCTCTAAAAAAAAATATTCTTTAGAAGAAGCTACAGTTCTTATTAAAGAAATAAATTTCGTTAAATTTGATGCCTCAGTTGATATTTGTGTACATCTTGGTGTAGATGTTCGTGTTCCAAACCAAATAGTTAGGGGAACAGTACAATTACCTCATGGAATAGGTAAAAAAGTTTATGTTTTAGCTTTGGTAACTAAGGATAAAGAGTTAGAAGTTAAAGAAGCTGGAGCAGATTATGTGGGATTACATTATATTGAAAAAATTAAATCTGGATGGAAAAATCATATCGATATTATTATAGCTATGCCTTCTATTATGAATCAGTTAGGTAGTATTGCAAAAATATTAGGACCAAAAGGATTAATGCCAAATCCTAAAATGGATACGGTTTCTATAGATCCAGCAAAATCTATAAAAGAAATTAAATCTGGAAAAATTTTTTTTAAAACAGATCGTTATGGTATTATTCATGCTTCAATAGGAAGAGTTTCATTTTTTCATCAACATTTATTAGATAATATAAAGGTATTTATGAAAAAAATTGTACACAATAAACCTTCTAGTTCTAAAGGAACTTATATAAAAAGTATTTATTTATCTACTACAATGAGTAATAGTATTCCATTAGATTCAAAAATTTTTGTGAACAAATGAATAAAAAAAACAAAAAAAAAGAATTGTTGGAATTAGTTTCCTTATTATCTAATATTGAAACAATATATTTAATTGATATATCCAATTTAAATTGTAATCAAATATCTGTTCTTAGAAAAAATTTTCATGAACAAAATATTCAAATGAAAGTGGTAAAAAACACTTTATTAAGAAAAGCTATGGAAAAAAATGATAAATTTTATTCTTTTTTTTCTATTCTAAATGGAAATACTACTATTTTATTTTCTAATAAAATGAAAGAAAACATAGCTTCAAAAATTATAAAAAATTTTCATATTCAAGAAAAAATAGATAAACCTTATTTAAAAGGAGCTTACATTCAAAAATCTTTCTATTTTGGTAATGAAAGTTTAGATTTAATTATTAACATCAAATCTAAAGAAGATATTATTGCAAATATTTTATATACGCTTCAATTTCCAATGATACATATTATTTTATCTTTATCAAATATATACGGAATATTAAATGCTTTATCTTCACAAAATAAGATAAACATATCTAAATAGAGATGTTGCATTACTAACTAATAAAAAATAATAAAATGATAGAAAAGATAGCAGAACAATTAGTTAATTTAACTGTAAAACAAGTTAATGAATTAGCTACTATTCTAAAAAAAGAATATGGAATAGAACCATATAATTCAGTAAAATTAGAAAATACTTCTAAAAGTAAAGAAGAAATATCTAAAAAAGAAGAAAAAACTGTTTTTAATATAATTCTTAAATCTTCTGGAAACTCTAAATTATCTGTTGTAAAATTAGTTAAAGAAATAACTGGAAAAGGACTTAGAGAGTCTAAAGATTTAGTAGATAATATTCCTAGTTTAATTAAAGATTCTGTAAATAAAAAAGAAGCAGAAGATTTAAAAAATAAATTTGAAGGAATAGGCGCTATAATTGAAATAGAATAAAAATATATCGATTAAATTAAAATTGGTGAATACGGAAAAAATATCAGAAAGAATTACTTTTGCTTCAGTTGCAAAACAAGTAGAGTATCCTGATTTTTTGGATATTCAAATAAAATCATTTAAAGAATTTTTTCAATTAGATACAAAACCAGAAAATATAAAAAATGAAGGATTATTTAAAGCTTTTACAGAAAATTTTCCAATTTCTGATGCAAGAAATTCTTTTGTTTTAGAATTTAAAGGTTATTCTATAGATTCTCCTAGATATTCAATAGAAGAATGTCTAGAAAGAGGGTTAACTTATAGTGTTCCTTTGAAGGCTAAATTAAAATTATATTGTACTGATCCAGAACATGAAGATTTTGAAACTGTATATCAAGATGTGTATTTAGGAACATGTCCTTATATGACTCCTTCTGGTTCTTTCATTTTTAATGGTTCAGAAAGAGTTATTGTTTCTCAATTACATCGTTCTCCTGGAGTATTTTTTGGTCAATCTAATCATGCTAATGGTACTAAACTTTATTCTGCTAGAATTATTCCATTTAAGGGATCATGGATAGAATTTGCTACAGATATTAATAATGTTATGTATGCTTATATTGATAGGAAAAAAAAATTACCAATGACTACTTTATTACGTGCTATAGGATATGAAAGAGATAAAGATATATTGGAAATATTTGATTTAGCAGAAGAAATAAAAATAACGGAATTTAATACAAATAATATTTTAAATAGGACTTTAGCTGCTAGGATATTAAAAATATGGCATGAAGATTTTGTAGATGAAGATACAGGAGAAGTAGTATCTATAGAAAAAAATGAAATACTTATAGATAGAGATATTTCTTTAAAAAAAGAACATATAGATATTATTAATCAACATGAAATTCAAACTATTTTATTGCATAAAGAAGGAGGTAAAAAAAAAGATTACTCTATTATTTATAATACTTTACATAAGGATCCTACTAATTCTGAAAAAGAAGCAGTAGAATATATTTATAGACAATTAAGAAATACGGAACCTCCAGATGAGGAAACAGCTAGAAGTGTAATAGATAAATTATTTTTTTCTGATACTAGATATAGTTTAGGTCCTGTAGGAAGATATCGTTTAAATAAACGTTTAGGATTAAGTATTGATTCAAATTCTTTAGTTTTAACTAAAGAAGATATTATTGCTATAGTAGAACATTTAAATGCTTTATTTAATTCTAAAAGAGAAGTAGATGATATTGATCATTTATCTAACAGACGCGTAAGAACTGTAGGAGAACAACTTTATACTCAATTTAGTATTGGATTAGCTAGAATGTCTAGAACAATAAGAGAAAGAATGAATGTTAGAGATAATGAAGTTTTTATGCCTGTAGATCTTATTAACGCTAAAACTTTATCATCTGTAATAAATACTTTTTTTGGAACTAATCAATTATCTCAATTTATGGATCAAACAAATCCTTTGTCTGAGATAACTCATAAAAGAAGACTTTCTGCTTTAGGACCTGGTGGATTATCTAGAGAAAGAGCCGGTTTTGAAGTAAGAGATGTTAATTATTCTCATTATGGAAGATTATGTCCAATAGAAACTCCAGAGGGACCTAATATAGGATTAATATCTTCTCTTTCTGTATTTGCTAAAATAAATAAAATGGGATTTGTTGAAACTCCTTATAAATTAGTAAATAAAGGTAAAGTTGAAAAATATCAAGTAAAATATTTAAGTGCAGAAGAAGAAGAAGGAAAGATTATAGCACAAGCAAATGCAATTGATAAATATGGAAAATTTTTATATAATAGAATTATAGCTCGTGAAGATGGTGATTTTCCTATAGTAAAAGCAAATCAAGTAAATTATATAGATGTAGCTCCTAATCAAATAGCTTCTATATCTGCTTCTTTAATTCCATTTTTAGAGCATGATGATGCTAATAGAGCTCTTATGGGTTCTAATATGATGCGTCAAGCTGTTCCATTATTAAAACCTGAATCACCTATAGTTGGTACAGGATTAGAAAAACAGATAGCAATAGATTCTAGAATTTTAATTAATGCAGAAAAAGATGGTATAGTAAAATATGTAGATGCTACAAAAATAATAATTCATTATGATAGAACAGATAAAGAAAACTTAGTAAGTTTTAATGAAACTTCTGTAAGAAGTTATAATCTTATTAAATTTAGAAAAACAAATCAAAATACATGTATTTCCTTAAAACCGATTGTAAAAAAAGGTATGAGAGTTACTAAAGGACAAATATTATGTGATGGATATGCCACAGAAAATGGAGAATTGGCTTTAGGAAGAAATTTAAAAGCAGCATTTATTCCTTGTAATGGATATAATTTTGAAGATGCTGTTTTAATTTCTGAAAGAGTAGTAAGTGAAGATTGGTTTACTTCTATTCATATAGATGAATATTCTTTAGATGTACGTGATACAAAATTGGGAATGGAAGAATTAACTAATGACATTCCTAATGTTAGTGAAGAAGCTACTAAAGATTTAGATGAAAATGGAATTGTTAGAATTGGTGCTGAAGTTAAACCTGGTGATATTCTTATCGGAAAAATAACACCAAAAGGAGAATCAGATCCAACACCAGAAGAAAAATTATTACGAGCTATTTTTGGAGATAAAGCTGGAAACGTTAAAGATGCATCTTTAAGAGCTGAACCTTCTTTATTTGGAGTAGTAATAGATACAAAACTTTTTACTAGAAGTATAAAAGATAAAAAATCTAGAATTCAGGATAAAATAAAAATAGAACATTTAGAAAAAGAATATAAAAAAAAATTTTCTCATATTAGAAATATTCTTTTAAAAAAATTACACTCTATATTAAATGATAAAATTTGTGATAGTCCTATTTTTAATGAAAAAAAACAAAAAATAATAGAAAAAGGAATCAAATTCAATATGAAAATACTTGATAGTATATCGGATTACATGGTTATTGATTCTACTAATAATTGGACTAATAATAGTGATATAAATAATTTAGTATCAGAAATTTTACATAATTATAAAATAGCAATAAATGATTTAAATAGTATTTTAAAACACAAAAAATTTACTATTACAGTAGGAGATGAATTACCATCTGGTATTGTAAAAATGGCAAAAGTATATATTGCTAAAAAAAGAAAATTAAAAGTAGGTGATAAAATGGCTGGAAGACATGGAAATAAAGGAGTAGTAGCTCGTATTCTTAGAGTAGAAGATATGCCATTTTTAGAAGATGGAAGTCCTGTTGATATTGTTTTAAATCCATTGGGAGTTCCATCTAGAATGAATATAGGTCAAATATATGAGACAGTTTTAGGTTGGGCTGGTTCTAAATTAAATGTTAAATTTTCTACACCTATATTTGATGGAGCAAGTATAGAAAAAATTTCTGAATATACAAATAAAGCAAAAATTCCACGTTTTGGAACTACTTATTTATTTGATGGAGGTACAGGAGAAAGATTTGATCAACCAGCTACTGTAGGAGTAATATATATGTTAAAATTAGGTCATATGGTAGATGATAAAATGCATGCTCGTTCAATAGGACCTTATTCTTTAATTACTCAACAACCTTTAGGAGGTAAAGCTCAATTTGGAGGACAACGTTTTGGAGAAATGGAAGTTTGGGCTTTAGAGGCATTTGGAGCATCTAATATTTTACGAGAGATGTTAACTGTTAAATCAGATGATGTAACAGGAAGAGCAAGAACTTATGAAGCTATAGTAAAAGGAGATCCTATGCCTGAACCTAATAATCCTGAATCATTTAATGTTCTTTGTTATGAATTAAAAGGATTGGGATTAGATATTAATTTAGAAAAATGAATTTTCTATAATGAGTTTTTAGGAAAAATGAATAAAAATAAAAACAATAAATTCAGTAAAATTACTATTAGATTAGCTTCTCCAGAAGTAATATTAAAAGAATCTCATGGAGAAGTATTAAAACCGGAAACAATAAATTATCGTACACATAAACCAGAAAGAGATGGTCTTTTTTGTGAAAGAATTTTTGGTCCTGTAAAAGATTATGAATGTGCTTGTGGTAAATATAAAAGAATCCGTTATAAAGGAATCGTTTGTGATAGATGTGGAGTCGAAGTTACTGAAAAAAAAGTTAGAAGAGAACGTATGGGACATATTAGTCTTGTCGTTCCTGTTGTTCATATTTGGTGTTTTAGATCATCTCCTAATAAAGTAGGATATTTGTTAGGATTACCCTCCAAAAAACTTGAAATGATTATTTATTATGAAAGATATGTTGTTATACAAGGAGGAAATGCTTTTCATTCAGATGGATCTCCTTATCAAAAAGGAGATTTTTTAAATGAAGAAGAATATTTATCTATTTTAAATTCTTTACCAAAAGGTAATCAACATTTAGAAGATTCAGATCCAAATAAATTTATTGCTAAAATGGGAGCAGAATGCATAGAAAATTTATTGAATCGTATAAATTTAGATACTTTATCTATAGAATTAAGGAATCAAGCTCATAATGAAACTTCTAAACAAAGACGTACAGAAGCTTTAAAACGTTTGCAAGTAGTAGAATCTTTTATAGAAGGTAAAAAAAATGGAGGAGATCCATCTTGGATGATTATTCATGTATTATCTGTAATACCTCCAGAATTACGTCCTTTAGTACCTTTAGACGGAGGACGTTATGCTGCTTCTGATATGACAGATTTATATCGTCGTGTACTTATAAGAAATAATCGTTTAAAAAGACTTATAGAAATTAAAGCTCCTGAAGTTATTCTTCGTAATGAAAAAAGAATGTTGCAAGAGGCAGTAGATTCTTTATTTGATAATTCAAGAAAGGTATCTGCAGTAAAATCAGAAGCTAATCGACCTTTAAAATCTTTATCTGATATTTTAAAAGGGAAACAAGGACGTTTTAGACAAAATCTTCTAGGAAAAAGAGTAGATTATTCTGCTAGATCTGTTATTGTAGTTGGACCACATTTAAAATTACATGAGTGTGGAATTCCTAAAGATATGGCTGCGGAACTTTATAAACCTTTTATTATTAGAAAGTTAATTGAAAGAGGCATAGTAAAAACAGTAAAATCTTCTAAAAGAATTATTGATAAAAGAGAGCCTATGATATGGGATATTTTAGAAAATGTTTTAAAAGGACATCCTGTATTATTGAATAGAGCTCCTACTTTGCATAGATTAGGAATTCAAGCTTTTCAACCTAAATTAATAGAAGGAAAAGCTATTCAATTACATCCTTTAGTTTGTTCTGCTTTTAATGCAGATTTCGATGGAGATCAAATGGCTGTACATTTACCATTATCTGATGGAGCTATTTTAGAAGCTCAACTTTTGATGTTAGCTTCTCAAAATATTTTAAATCCTGCGAATGGATCTCCTATTACAGTACCTTCTCAAGATATGGTATTAGGATTGTATTATATGACTAAACCTTTATTATCTGATTCCAGTAGAAATGTAAAAGGTGAAGGTTTAATTTTTTATTCTCCAGAAGAAGTAGAAATAGCCTATAATCAAAAAATAGTAGATTTACATGCTTTAATTAAAGTTAAAGTGAATATTCGTGAAGAAAATAAATTTTTATCTAAATTAATAGAAACTACCGTAGGTAGAGTATTATTTAATCAAGTTGTTCCTGAAAAAGTAGGATTTATTAATGAATCTCTTACTAAAAAATCATTAAGAGAAATTATAGGTAAAATTCTATATTTAACGGATGTTCCTACTGCTTCTAATTTTTTAGATGATATTAAAGAATTAGGTTTTTATAATGCATTTAAAGGAGGACTTTCTTTTGGTTTAGGAGATATTATTATACCTGATAATAAAAAATATATGGTGAACCATGCTATTAAACAGGTAGATGACGTAAAAATAAATTACAATATGGGATTAATAACGAATAATGAACGTTATAATCAAGTAATTGATATTTGGACAAATACAAATACTATGCTTACAGAAAAAGTAATGAAATATATGCGTGAAGATAGACAAGGTTTTAATCCTGTATATATGATGTTAGATTCTGGAGCTAGAGGATCTAAAGAACAAATACGTCAACTTTCTGGAATGCGAGGTTTAATGGCTAAACCTAAAAAAGCTGGATCTTCTGGAGGAGAAATTATTGAGAATCCAATATTATCTAATTTTAGAGAAGGATTATCTATTTTAGAATATTTTATATCTACTCATGGAGCTAGAAAAGGATTAGCAGATACAGCATTAAAAACAGCAGATGCAGGATATCTTACAAGACGTTTAGTTGATGCTGCACAAGATGTTATTATAAAAATAGAAGATTGTAATACATTACGTGGATTAGAAATATCTGCGTTGAAAAAAAATGAAGAAATAGTAGAAACTTTATTTGATAGAATTTTAGGTCGTGTTTCTTTAAATGATATTTTTCATCCAAAAACTAATGAATTAATAGTAAATTCTAGAGAAATGATTAATGAAATAATAGCAAACATTATTGAAAAATCTGGAATAGAAATAATAGAAGTAAGATCTCCTCTTACATGTGAAGCAAAAATGGGTATTTGTTCTAAATGTTATGGACGTAATTTATCTACAGGAGAAATAGTGCAAAAAGGAGAAGCAGTAGGAGTTATAGCTGCACAATCTATTGGTGAACCTGGAACTCAATTAACTTTACGTACGTTTCATGTTGGAGGAACAGCAGGTAATATTACAGAATCCTCTCAAATAAGAACTAAATATAATGGTATTGTAGAATTTGAAGATTTAAAATTAGTAAAAAAAAATTCTGGAAAAGTAGGAATTGTTGTTTCTCGTTCTACAGAAATGAAATTTTTTAATGAAAAAAAATCATCTATTTTAATGATGAATAATATTCCTTATGGAGCTACTTTATATGTTAAACATGGAGATAAATTAAAAAAAGGAGATTTAATTTGTAAATGGGATTTATATAATGCAGTAATCATTGCTGAATTTTCTGGAAAAATATCTTATGAACATTTAGAACAAGGGGTTACCTTTCAAATAGAAATAGATGAACAAACAGGTTTTCAAGAAAAAGTTATCACAGAAGTAAGAAATAAAAATTTAATTCCAACATTAAAGATTCTTGATGAAGATAATAAAGAATTAAAAATATATAATTTACCAGTTGGAGCTCATTTAATGGTAGAAGATGAAGAAACAATTGATATAGGTAAAATATTAGTAAAAGTACCTAGAAGATCAGCTAAATCTGGAGATATTACAGGAGGATTACCTCGTTTATCTGAATTATTTGAAGCACGTAATCCTTCTAATCCAGCTGTAGTATCGGAAATGGACGGAATAGTTACTCATGGTAAAATAAAAAGAGGAAATAGAGAAATTATTGTAGAATCTAAAACAGGTGAAATTAGAAAATATCTTGTAAAATTATCTAATCAAATACTTGTTCAAGAAAATGATTATGTAAAAGCAGGAATGCCATTATCAGATGGAGCAGTTACTCCTAATGATATTTTAAATATAAGAGGACCTCGAGCTGTTCAAGAATATTTAATAAAAGAGATACAGGAAGTATATCGTTTACAAGGAGTTAAAATTAATGATAAACATTTTGAAGTTATTGTTTTACAAATGATGAGAAAAGTAGAAGTAATAGATATTGGAGATTCTAAATTTTTAGAAGGAAGTATTGAGTATAAAGATGATTTTATAGAAGAAAATGATAGAATATCTCAAATGAGAGTAGTAGAAGATAATGGAGATTCAGATATTTTTAAAAATGGAGATATTATTTCTTATAGAGATTTTATAAATGAAAATGCTGTATTAAAATATAAAAATAAAAAATTAATAAAAACTAGAAATGCTATAGCTGCTACTGCTAGACCTATATTGCAGGGTATAACTAGAGCAGCTTTACAAACTAAATCTTTTATATCTGCAGCTTCATTTCAGGAAACAACAAAAGTTTTAAGTGAAGCGGCTATAAGTAGTAAAACTGATTATTTATATGGATTAAAAGAAAATGTTATTGTAGGACATAAAATTCCTGCTGGAACTGGATTAAGAGAATATGAAAGTATTTCTGCAGAAATATTAGAATAAATTTTATTTATAATTTTTTTATTTTTTTTTCCCATTTATTTTTTATAGATACTGTTTTATTAAAAAAAATTTTATTTTTTTTATCCTTTTCTACATAAAAATAACCAATTCTTTGGAATTGATAATGATCTCCTTTTTTAGCTTTTTTCAAAAATGGTTCTGCATATCCCATAATTTTATCTATTGATTTTTTATTTATATTTTTTTTAAAATCAATATTAGGATTTTTTTTTAAAAAAAGAGTATTATATAAATTAATTTTTATAGGTAAAGAATGTTTTATAGAAACCCAATGTAAAGTACTTTTTACTCTTCCTTTTTCCTTATTTTTTTCTTTTTTACCAGATTTGCTTTTTTGATCATAAGAGCAATATATTTCTGTTATTTTTCCATCAAAATTTTTTTTTATATAATTAGCTTTTATAATATAAGCATTTTTTAATCTTACTTCTTTACCAATACAAAGACGAAAAAAATTTTCTTGTTCTTTTTCTAAAAAATCATTTTTTTCAATAAATAAATATTTTGAAAAAGGAACTTTTCTAAATTCAATAGTAGTACTTTCTGGATTTTTTTCAGCTTTTATCCATTCAGTAGTATTTTCAGGATAATTATCTATAATTAACTTAATTGGATCTAGGACTACCATTACTCTAGTTGCTATTTTATTTAAATGTACTCTAATACAAAATTCTAAAAGAGATATATCAATAATATTATTTCTTTTTGAAATTCCTATATTATGAACAAAATTTATTAATGAAATTGGCGTATAACCTTTATGTCGTAATCCAGATATTGTTAAAATACGTGGATCATCCCAAGATTGTATTATTTTTTTTTCTATTAAATATTTAATTTTTCTTTTACTAGTTATAGTATGACTGATATTTAGTCTTGAAAATTCTATTTGTTTTGGTTTAATTTTTTTTTCATCATATATTTGGTTTATATACCAATTGTATAATGGTTTTCTATTTTCAAATTCTAATGAACATAATGAATGAGATATTTGTTCAATATAATCACATTGCCCATGAGTCCAATCATAAGTAGGATAAATACACCATTGATATCCAGTTTTATGATGTTTTTTTTGTAATATTCTATACATAATTGGATCTCTCATATTCATGTTTGATGATTCCATATTAATTTTAGCTCTTAAAACACATGATCCTTCTTTAAAAAATCCATTTTTCATTTTATCAAAAAGATCTAGATTTTCATCTATTGATCTATTTCTATAGATACTATTAATTCCAATTTCAAAAGGATTTTTTCTTTGAAATTTAATAATATTTTGAGATTGATCATCTACATAAGCTTTATTATCTTTAATTAATTTAATAGCCCATTCGTAAAGTTTTGTAAAATAATCTGAAGCATAACTTTCTTTATCCCATTTGAAACCCAAAAAAATAATATCTTTTTTAATAGATTCTATAAAATTTTTATTTTCTACAACAGGATTAGTATCATCAAATCTTAAATTAACTGGAGACTTATATTTTCTACCCAATTCAAAATTAAGACATATAGCTTTAATGTGTCCAATATGAAGATATCCATTTGGTTCAGGAGGAAAACGAAATCTAATCCTTTCCAAAGGAAATCCATTTTTTATATCTTTTTTTATGATTTTATCAATAAAATGTAAATGTGATTCTATTTTAAAAAATTATAAATTATGATACTAATATAATTAATTTTTTGAAAAAAATATATTTTTGTTATGTTATTTTAATGAACATAATTTTGAATTATTCAGAAATTATTAAATGGATTTTTAAGCGTCTTCCAATCTATCAAAAAAATGGTTTAAGATCCTATAAACCAGGTTTAAAAAGAATACAAAATTTTTGTTCCTATTTAGGAAATCCTCAAAATTATTTTAAAAGTATTCATGTAGGAGGAACAAATGGAAAAGGATCTACTGTTCATATGTTATCTTCTATTTTACAAGAAGAAAAATATAAAATTGGTTTATTTACTTCTCCTCATTTATTAGATTTTAGAGAAAGAATAACTTGTAATAATATATTAATAGAAAAAGATTTTATTATAGATTTTATTAAAAATAATAAAAAATTTATAGAAAAAGAACAAATTTCTTTTTTTGAAATGAATACTATTTTAGCTTTTCAATATTTTAAATATAAGAAAATTGATATAGCTATTATTGAAGTAGGTTTAGGAGGAAGATTAGATTCTACTAATATTATTATTCCAGAAATATCTATAATTACTAATATTAGCATGGATCATACAGAAATTCTTGGTAAGAATAAATTAGAAATAGCTTTTGAAAAAGCTGGAATAATAAAAAAAAATGTATCAGTAATAATAGGAAGTAAAATGTCAAAAAATATACAACTTATTTTTTTAAAAGAATCCTTTAAAAAAAATGCTCCAATCTATTTTTTTACAGAAGAAAAAAAAAATTTAAAATATCAAATTCCTTTTGAAGCTGATTATCAAAATTTAAATAAAAATATAGTTTTAAAAACTATAAAAATTTTACATGATAGAAAAAATTTTATTATATCTAATAAATCTATAAAAAAAGGATTAAAAAATGTAATAAAAAATACTAATTTTAGAGGTAGATGGCAAATTTTACAATATTATCCAAAAATAATTTGTGATATAGCTCATAATGAGGAAGGCATATTAATGGTAAATAATCAATTAAAAAAAGAATCATATGAAAGATTACATTTAGTTTTGGGTTTTGTAAAAGAAAAAAAAGTAGATAAAATATTAGAATATTTTCCTATTAAATCTTTTTATTATTTTTGTCAACCTAATATAGATAGAAAATTTTCTATTAATGATTTAAAAAAATTAGTATATAATGTTTTACAAGATAAAGAAAAAATAAGTTTTTATAATACAGTAAAAAAAGCTTTTTTTACCGCTAAAAAAAAAGCTTATAAAAAAGACTTAATTTTAATAAGTGGGAGTACTTTTGTTGTATCTGAAGTTTTATTATTATATTAATTTTTTATTTATATTTGAATAATTTTTTGGGCAATTAGCTCAGACTGGTTTAGAGCATCTGTTTTACAAGCAGGAGGTCACTGGTTCAAATCCAGTATTGCCCATTTTTTTTAATAAAAAATTTAATATTTTATCTTTTTCATTTGGATTAAACCATTTTATTTTTTTATCTTTTTTATACCATGTTATTTGTCTTTTTGCATAATTTCTAGTATTTATTTTTATTTTTTCTATAGTTTTATTTATAGAGTTTTCTTTTTTAGAAAAAAAATTATAAATTTCATTATATCCTATAGTTTGTAAACTATTCAAATATTTGTAATCATAATATAGTTTTGCTTCTTCAAATAATCCTTTATTTATCATATTTTCTACTCTAGAATTTATTCTAAAATAAATATTATCCCTACACATAATTAATCCAATTTTTAAAATTGTAAAGTTTCTTTTATTTTTTTTTTTTTTAAAAAAAAAAGAAGGAGAATGTCCTGTAGATTCAATTATTTCTAAGTATCGAATTAAACGTTTTGGATTTTGTATATCTATTATATCTTCTTTATTTTTTTTTTTTAAAAATTCTTTTTGTAAAAAATAAATACCATTTTTTTTAAAATTAAAAATTAAATTATTTCTAATATTTAAATTAATTTTAGGAATATCAGATAATCCTTCTGTTATTGCTTTTTCGTATAATCCAGATCCTCCTACTATAATTAAAATAGTATATTTTTCAAATAATTTTGAAATTTTTTTTAAACAATCTATTTCAAATAATTTTGCATTATAATTGTCATGAATACTTAAATGTCCTATAAAATGATGTGTAATATTATTAAGTTCTTTTTTAGTAGGCATTGATGTTCCTATTTTTAATTCTTTATAGAATTGTCTAGAATCACAAGATAAAATTTCTGTTTTTAATTTTTTAGCTAAAAATAAGGAAATAGAAGTTTTTCCTACACAAGTTGGTCCTAATATAAAAACTAAAAATTTTTTTTTCAAAAAGAAGAATATTTAGATAATTTTTTGTACATACAATAATTTACTAAAACTAAAGCAGTCATTGATTCTACAATAGGAATTGCACGAGGTAAAACACAAGGATCGTGTCTCCCTTTTCCTTCCATAAAAATAACATTCCCATGTTTATCTATAGTTTTTTGTTTTTTCATTATTGTAGCAACTGGTTTAAAAGCTATTTTAAAATAAATATCCATACCGTTTGATATTCCTCCTTGTATTCCTCCAGAAAAATTTGTTTCTGTTTTTCCATTTGAATAAAATAAATCATTATGTTGAGAACCAGTTAATTTTGTACCTAAAAAACCACTTCCATATTCAAATCCTTTTACTGCATTAATTGATAACATAGCTTTTCCTAATTCTGCATGTAATTTATTAAATACAGGTTCTCCAATTCCTATTGGAACATTTTTAATTACACAAGTAATAGTTCCACCTATAGTATCACCTTTATTTTTTATTTTATTAATTTTATATATCATTTTTTCTGAAATTTCTGGATCAGGACATCTTATAATACTTTTTTCTATAGAATTTTTAGATAAATCTAAATCTTTATAAGATTTATTTACTGATATATCACCCACAGAAGATACATAAGATGTAATTGTAATATTTTTTATTAATTGTTTAGCTATAGATCCTGCTACTACTCTACATATTGTTTCTCTAGCAGAAGATCGACCTCCACCTCTATAATCTCTTATTCCATATTTATTTTCATAAGTAAAATCTGAATGAGAAGGGCGATATATTTCTTGTATATGTTTATAATCATCAGATTTATGATCTTTGTTATAAATAATAAATCCAATAGGTGTTCCTGTAGTTTTATTTTCAAAAATTCCAGATAAAAAATCTACTTTATCTGGTTCATTTCTTTGAGTTACTATAGATGATTGTCCAGGTTTTCTACGATTTAATTCATATTGAATTTCTTTAAAATCTAATTTTATACCTGATGGACATCCATCTATTACTCCTCCCATAGCTACTCCATGACTTTCTCCAAAAGTGCTCACTCTAAATAATTTACCAAAAGTATTTCCAGCCATAGTTAATTTTTTATTTCTATAGAAAGAGGTCTTCCAAAGTGGTTAATTCTGCTCATACCTATCAATATTTTATTTCTAAAACGTTTTTCTACTTCAAATAATGAAGAATTTGATAAAATTTCTATATGTCCAATATTAATATGAGAATTATTAACTGCCTGATTTATTAAATTTATTAAACCTATTTTAGTTAGTTTATCTTTAGATCCTATGTTTAAAAAAAGTTTAGAAAAAGATTCTTTTTTTAATTTTTTTGATTTTATAAAAGTTTTTTTTTTAAATTTTTTATTAAAATTATAAGTAATAATAGAATTTAAATCTTTAGAATTTTTATAATAATTAAAAAAACGATTAAATTCTATCCAAGAAAAACGTTTTATTAATTCTTTTTTGTCAAAAATTTCTAATTTTTTTTGTATTTCAGGAATAAATTTTTTTATAAAATCTTCATCTACAATTGTTTTTTTTACTTTATCTATAAAATAGATAAGTTTTTTTTCACATATCTCTTTTCCAGTAGGAACCATAAAACGTTCAAAATTTTTTCCAATTTTTTTTTCAAATTCTTTTAAATTTTTTGTTTCTCTAATATGAATAATACATACAGAAATTCCAAAATTTCCAGCTCTTCCAGTACGTCCACTTCTATGAACGTAAATTTCACTTTCTTTTGGAATACTATAGTTGATAACATGTGTAATATTATTAACATCTAATCCACGAGCAGCTACATCAGTAGCTACAAGAAATTGTAAATTTTTATTTCTAAATCTATTCATAACAGATTCACGTTGTGTTTGTGATAAATCTCCATGTAATGCATCAGCATTATATCCATCTTTTATTAAAAATTCAGCTATTTCTTTAGTTTCTTTTTTAGTACTACAAAATACAATTCCATATATTTCAGGATTTATATCTACAATTCTTTTAAGTACTAAATATTTTTTACTTAAATTTCTTATTATATAATATATATGTTTTACATCATCAGATCCAATATTTTTTTTACCTGTAGTTATTTCAATAGGATTTATTAAATAAGCATGCGCTATTACATTCATATATTTAGACATAGTTGCTGAAAAAAGTAAACTTTGTCTTTTTTTTGGTAATTTAGATATAATATAATCTAATTCTTCTTTAAATCCCATATTTAACATTTCATCTGCTTCATCAAGTACTAAATATTGAATTTCAAAAAAGTTTAATTTTTTTCTTTTTATTAAATCAATAATTCTTCCTGGTGTTCCAACTATAATATGAGTTTTTTGATATAAAGATTTAATTTGAGTATCTATATTTGCTCCACCATATAGAGAAACTATTTTAATAGATGATAAAAATTTAGAAAAACGAGAAAGATCACGTGTTATTTGTATACAAAGTTCTCTTGTAGGACATAATATTAAAGCTTGAGGTGTATTTAACTTAATATTAATTTTTTGAATAATAGGAAGTCCAAAAGCAGCTGTTTTTCCAGTTCCTGTTTGAGCTAAAGCGATAACATCTCTTTCTGAAGAAAGTAAAAAAGGAATAACTTTTTTTTGTACAGGAGTTGGATATTTAAATCCTATAGCTTCTAAACCTTTAATAATATCATTATTAAAATAATCTTTAAATGTTTTCATAAATAAAAATGCAAATTTTTATTTTTTTTGCATGTTATGGACAAATATAAATATTTAATTTTTAATAAAAAATTGGCTTTTTATAAGCCTTTTAGTTATAATTTCATATCTTATAAAAAGTAAAAGAGTTGATATAGTAAGACCTATGCCTAAACCTATCCATACTCCTTCTCCTCCTATATTAATAGATAAAAACCAAGCTGTAGGAAGAGCTACAATCCAATAAGAAAAAAAACTAATTAACATAGGTATTTTTACATCTTGTAATCCTCTCAAGAATCCAGTAATTATACTTTGTAATCCATCAGATAATTGAAAAATACCAGCTATAAAAATCATATTTTCCGCAATGTGAATTACTTCATAATCATTTTTTATATATATATAAGGAATATTTTTTCTAAAAAAAATAAATAAAAAACTACATATTAACATAAAAAAAATTCCCATAAAAAAAATAGATTTTGCTATTATCCTTAATTTATAATAATTTTTTAAAGCAAATTCATTTCCTATTCTTATTGTAGCTACAACAGAAAATGCTGTATTAAGAATAAAAGTAGAAGATACTAAACTAATAACAATTTGATGTGCTGCTAATACTTTTATTCCACATCTTCCTGAAAGAAAAGAAGAAATAGCAAAAGCACTCATTTCAAATAACATATGTAATCCAGAAGGAATACCTATTTTTAATATTTTATTAAAATATTTTTTTTGTAAAAAAATATATTTTAAATGATTATAATAATTACGTACTATTTTATACTTATGTATAATAAAAAAAAATCCTATTAACATAATAGTACGAGCTATTAAAGTAGCATATCCTATTCCAAGGATTCCTAATTTATTAAATCCATAAAGTCCTTTAATAAATATATAATTCAATATTATATTGACAAAAGCAGAAAACCAAGTTATAATAAGGATGGGAATAACTAAAGATAATCCTTCAGAAAATTTTCTAAATATTTCAAAAATCATCCATGGTATAAAAGAAATAGCTATTATTTTTAAAAAAGATATAGTTTCTTTTAATATTTCTTTAGGTTGACCTAAATAAGGAAAAATATAAGAAAAAATATGTATACAACCATACATAAATATTGATAAAAAAAAATTAATAATTAATCCATGATAAAAAATATTAGCACCTTCCTTATATTCTTTTTTAGCATTTGCAGATGCTATTAAAGAAGAAATAGCAGTTGAAATACCAAAACCAAAAATAATTACAATAAAAAAAACAGCATTAGCTAATGAAACTGAAGCTAACGCTGTTTTTCCTAAAAGACCAATCATCATATTATCAGATAAACCAATAGATATTACTCCTAATTGTGTAATAAATATAGGAATAATAAATAAAAAATTTTTTTTTATATGTTCAATATATATTTCAAATTTTTTTTTAATGTAATAAATATTTTGCAAAAAAAAATTAATTAAAATTTTTAATAAATGGCAATTTTACTATTGAAATAGGAACCTTTTTTTTTTTTACTGAAAAAAAAATAGGATCTTTTTTTTTATACATATATTTATCATATAAATAACCTAAACCTATTCCCTTTTTTAATACTGGAGAAAAAATACCAGAAGTAATATATCCTATAGTATTATCGTTAATATCTATCAAGGAATATCCTTCTCTAGGAATATTACTTCTTTCTTTGACAATAAAGGATATAAATTTTTTATATTTTTTAGTTTTTTTTTGTTCTTTTAAAATATTTCTTGCTATAAAATTTTTTTCAAATTTTATGATCCAAGATAATCCTGCTTCTATAGGAGTAATTTCTTCAGAAATATCTTTTCCATATAAACGATATCCCATTTCTAATCTTAATGAATTTCTACTTGCAATTCCACAAGGAATTATTTTTTTTATTTTTAAAATATCATTCCATATTTTTTCTGTGTATTTATTAGGAATATAAATTTCTATACCTTTAGATCCAGTATATCCTGTAGAAGATATTAATATTTTTTTTATTCCTGATAGTTCTCCTATTTTAAAATGATAAAAAGGGATTTTATCTAACGTAATATTTGTCAATTTTTGAAGATAAAATAAAGATAATGGTCCTTGAATAGATAAAAGAGAATATTTTTGAGATAAATCAAATAATTTTACATTAAGCGTATTTTTTTTTATATAATTATTAATCCATATTTTATTTTTTTCAATATTAGAAGCGTTTACTATTAATAATAATTTTTCATTTAAAATTTTATAAATAATTAAATCATCTATAATACCTCCTTTTTCATTAATAAAACAAGTATATTGTGCTTGTCCTATTTTAATTTTAGAAAAATCATTTGTTGTTAAATACTGAATTAATTTTTTAGAATCTTTTCCTTTTAAAATTAATTTTCCCATATGACTAACATCAAAAATACCAGCTAATTCTCTAACAGACATATGTTCTTTTAAAGAAGAAGTATATTGTAAAGGCATATAAAAACCAGAAAAAGGAACCATTTTTGCTCCTAATTTTATATGATTTTGATATAAAATTGTTTTTTTCAAACTATTATTTTCCATTAAATTCAACAAAATTATTTTCCGTTTCGTATAAAGTTATTTTCAAATCTAAATTATAAGGCATTTTTTTATTTATTTTATTCCAAATAAAAATAACAATATTTTCTAAAGTAGGATTTATAGAATCAAATTCCTTAATATCTAAATTAATATTTTTATGATCAAAAAGTTCTTCTATTTCTTCAATAAGAAGATTTTTTAATTTTTGTAAATTATAAACAAATCCTGTTTCTGAATTAATTTCTCCTGTTATACTTACTATATATTCATAATTATGTCCATGATAATTTAAATATGCACATTTCCCAAAAACTTCAATATTTTTTTTATAGTCCCAATGAGAATTATAAAGTCTATGAGCTGCACTAAAACGTCCTTTTTTATTTATAGTAACTTTCATTAATATTTTTTATTTAATTATAAGTTTATTTAAATAATTTTTTAATATTATTTTAAACCATATAGTATAAGAATTTGGAAAAATATGAATATTTTTTATTAATTTTTTTAATGAACTCCATTTCCAATTATCAACTTCTTTATAATTTATAATAGGTGATTTTTCATAAAATCCTACAAAAACATGATCTAATTCATTTTCTATTAACCCATTATTAAATGATTCATAATAATTAAAACTAAATTTTTGTGTTAAAAAACAATCAAATCCCATTTCTTGTTTTAAACAACGATGAGCTGCAGTTAATAGAGATTCTTTTTTTGTAGGGTGACTACAACATGTATTAGTCCATAATAAAGAAGAATGATATTTTTTTGAAGATCTTTTTTGTAACATTAAATCCTTTTTTGTATTAAAAATGAATATAGAAACAGCACTATGTAATAATCCATTTTCATGAATTTTTTTTTTTTTTTCAAATCCTATAATTTTATTTTTTTTTCCTATTATAGGAATATAATCTTCATATTTTTTATTATTAGTATTATTATACATATACATAAATATTTTTAAGTTATTTTCTTAATTTTAATTGGATATATGTTATGAAAAAAAAAATTAAAGAAGTATTAAATAAACTAAATAGTTTAAGAAAAAATACATTTTTAAATACCATGAAAATTAAATTTATTTTTATTTCTCCAAAAATAGAAACTTTAATAGCAAAAATGCCAATAAATAAAAATATTTTACAACCTTTTGGATACTTACATGGAGGAGCTTCTATTACTTTAGCTGAAAGTGTTGGGTGTTCTTTATCTTTTATAAATCTTGAAAAGAGTAATTATAATATATTTAATATTGAAATATCTGCAAACCACATTAAATGCATAAAAAAAGGAATACTTTTTGCTAAGGCTAAAATTTTACATAAAGGAAAAACTCTTCATTTTATTCATGTTAATGTTTATAATGAAAAAAAAATTATTAGTTTATGTAAAATGACTAATATTATTTTAAAAAATAAAATATGTTAAAAATAAGTCTTTTTTCTTTGTATAAAAGAATCATAAAAAATTATTATATGCATAATAGTTTTGTTCTTTTTAAAAAACCTTATGAAAAAAAAATTATTTTTTATTCTCATTATAATAAAAATTATGTAAATAATAAATTTTTTTTAATAAAAGATTTTGATGACAATTTTACTATAAAAATATATCCAAAAAAAATTTATTATACTGATATACAAAAATATTATTCATATATAAATTATTTTATACCAAATTTTTGGGAAAAACATTCTTCTTTTTTAACTTATTCTAATAAATATAAAAAACTTATTGAAAAAGGAGTAGAATATATAAAAAAAGGATACTTTAAAAAAGTAGTTTTATCTAGATATATAAAAATTCATTTTCATAAATTTTATTTAAAAGAAACTTTACAAAGATTAATTCTTTATTATCCAAATGCTTTAGTTTATCTTTGGTATGATATTCATCATGGTTTTTGGATAGGATCATCTCCAGAACTATTGATAAAATGTAAAAAAAAAAAATTAAAAACCGTAGCATTAGCAGGAACTACTTGGGGAGAAAATAAATGGACAAAAAAAGAAATAGAAGAACATCATATTGTTATAAAATATATTGTTAATTTTCTAAAATTTTATGATGGATATATTTTTTTAGAAAAAACTAAAGTTATAAAAACAGGAAATTTAAAACATTTAGAAACTCCAATTTCTTTTTCTTTTTTTAAAGAACCTGATTATTATGAAATAATAAATAAATTATATCCTACTCCTTCCATATGTGGATTTCCTAAAAAAACATCTTTAGATTTTATTAAAGAAAATGAAGGATATAAAAGAAATTTTTATACAGGATATATTGGAGTAATAAATGAAAAAAATATGGAATTATATTTGAATTTAAGATGTGCAACAATTAAAGAAGATAAAAAAAAAATAATTTTATATGCTGGTAGTGGAATAACTATTAATAGTAATGTAAATCAAGAATATATAGAAACAGAAAAAAAAATAAAAAATATTCTTTCTCAATTAATTTTTAAATAATTTTTTTTTTCTACGAAAAGGTCTTATAATTAAACGAACACTTTTATTATAATTAAAATATTGAATAATCCAATTTGTTAAAGCTATTGCTCTATTTCTAAATCCAACTAAACTAACCAAATGAACGAACATCCAAACTATCCAAGCTAAAAAACCTTTTAATTTGAAATAAGGAAAATCACATACAGCTTTATTTCTACCTATAGTAGCCATTGATCCTAAATTTTTATAAATAAATGGTTTTATCATTTTTTGATCCGATAAATAATTGAAATTTTTAGCTAACCAATTTCCTTGTTGTATAGCTGGTTGAGCTGTCATAGGATATCCATTAGGATATAATTTATTTGTATTTATATATGCTACATCCCCAATTGCAAAAATATTTTCATATTTTTTAACTTTAAAATAATCATCTACTAAAATTCTATTATTTTTAATATCTTCTTTTAAAAATCCTTTAATTATAGATCCTTTTACTCCTGCAGCCCATATTACATTAGCTGATTCTATTTCTTTATTTTTTTCTATAAAAACTATTTTTCCATCATAATCTTTAACTAAGCAATTTAACCATATAATAACACCTAATTCTTTCAAATTATTATAAGCTTGTTTTGCTGATTTTTCAGACATCCCATCTAATAATCTTTTAGAAGCTTGTAATAAATGAATATTCATATATTGAATATCTAAATCAGGATAATCATTAGGTAATATATATTTTTTCATTTCAGCTAATGCACCAGCTAATTCTACTCCTGTTGGTCCTCCTCCTACAATAACAAAAGTCATAAGTCTTTTTCTTTCTTTAAAATCTTTTGTTAATAAAGCAGATTCAAAATCTTGTAGAATAAGACTTCTCAAGTCTAAAGCTTCTGGAATAGATTTCATAGGAAAAGCAAAATTTTCAATATTTTTATTACCAAAATAATTTGTTATAGAACCTGTAGCCATAATTAAATAATCATAAAATAAATATCCTACATTTGTATATATTTTTTGTTTTTCTGTATTAATATAATGAACAATAGCTAATCTAAAGAAAAAATTTTTTGTTTTTTTTATAATATTTCTAATAGAATGTGCTATAGAATCTGGTTCTAAACCTGCTGTAGCTACTTGATATAATAAAGGTTGAAAAGTATGATAATTATTCTTATCTATAAGAATTACTTGAAATTTATCTCTTCTTAATTTTTTTGCTACTTGTAATCCAGCGAATCCAGAACCAATAATAACGACTCTTTTTAAATTTTTTACTGTTGGAATATTCATAGTCAGAAGTTTGACATAAAAGCTAATTTATATATATTTTCATTTTATTTGATAAATTAATAATTTTGTTAAAAAAAATAGATATGAATTATTATTTAGTTGTAGGAACTACTTTTTTAGTAAGTGTTATAGTAAATACTATTTTACAAAATAAATTAAGATTATATAGTAAACTTTATTTACATTCTAATATGAGTGGAAAAGAAATAGCAGATAAAATGTTAACAGAAAATGGTATTTATGATGTACATGTTCTTTCAACAGAAGGAGAATTAACTGATCATTACAATCCTTTAAATAAAACAATAAATTTAAGTGAAAAAGTTTATGAAAAAAAATCTATAACAGCAATTGCAATTGCTGCTCATGAATGTGGTCATGCTTTACAACATAAATTAAATTATAATTTATTAGAATTACGAAATTATTTAGTTCCTATTTTAAATTTTGCTTCAAAATTTACTAATATTGCTATAATGTACGGAATTAGTATGTTTTATGGATCCAGTGGAAAAGATTCTTTTATTCTTCAATTAGGAATAGGTTTATTTTTTATGGTTGTTCTTTTTTCATTAATTACTTTACCAATAGAATTTGACGCTAGTAATAGAGCTTTAACTTGGCTTAGAAATAAAAATATTGTAAATTATCAAGAATATCGTAAAGTGAAAGATTCATTAAGATGGGCATCTATGACTTATGTAGTTCATGCTTTAGGTAGTTTAGGACAATTAATATATTTTATGTCAGTTTTTTATCAAAAGGAAGAAGAATAAATTTAATTTTTTTTCTTTTTTTTCATATTTTTTGGATTTGGACGAAGATTTCCATAAGTTTTATTTTTTATTTTACCTCTTTTAGTTTTTTTATCTCCTTTTCCCATATTTTATTTTTATTATTTTATTATGTATTATATCTGCTTTTTTTAATAAAAAAGTAATAGATGAACAATTATTAACAATGATATTAGATTTTTTTTCTCGTTTTTTATTAGATATTTGATTTTTTATACGATTTATAATTTGATTTTCATTTAAATTATCTCTTTTTTTAATTCTATCCAATATTTTTTCCATAGTAGATTTAATAGTAATAATTAAATCACATTCTTTATAATTTCCACTTTCAAATAAAATAGCAGATTCTTTTATTACATATAAAGCATTTTTTTGCATAGAAAACATCCAATTTTTAAAATCTATTGAAATCCATGGATGTACTATGGTACATAATAATTTTAATGCAATAGAATCATTAAAAACTATTTTTGATAAATAGTTTCTATTTATTTTTCCTTTTTTATAAGAATTTATTCCAAAATATTTTATTATATTTTTTTTTATATAATCTATTTCATTCATTAATATTTTTCCTCTTTTATCTGAATAATATATAGGTATTCCTTTTTTTTTAAAAAAAGAAGAAAATAAACTTTTTCCGGATCCTATTTTACCTGTTATTCCTATTAACATAAATTTTATTTTTTTTCTATTTTTTTAATTATATTTCCATAATAAAGTTCAGTTAAATCTTTAGATATTATATTTTTTTCAAGTTTTATTTTACCAGACATAATTTCCAATACACAAAAATTTTCTGCTACATCTATAATTTTTCCGTGTATTCCTGAATTAGTTACTATATAATTTCCTTTTTTTAAATTTTTTTGAAATTTTGTTTCAATTTTTTGTTTTCGTATTTGAGGACGTATCATAAAAAAATAGAATATAATAAAAATTAAAGCAAACATCCAAATAGTATTTGCTATAGAATTTTGTTGTAACATATTAATAATTATTTAATTTACATTAAACCTTTTCCTATTTTAAATATTTTATTTTTTTTATGTAATAGTTTAAATATTTGATCTAATATACCATTGATAAAAATTTTACTTTTTTCCATACAAAAAATTTTTGTAATTTCAATATATTCATTCATAGTGACTTTTGGTGGTATATTAGGAAAGTATAAAAATTCACAAATAGCCATTTGCAATATAATTAAATCTAGAATTGCTATTCTATTTATATCCCAATTATTTGATATATCATTAATTAAATTATTAAATTCTTTTTTATGAAATATTGTATTTCTATATAAATCAGTAATAAATTTAATATTTTCATCATTTTTGTAAATATTATATAATCTAAAATTTTTAGAAGTAGAATGTTTTATAAAATGTAAAGTTTTATATACCATATTATGTGCTATATATAAATTTTCTTGTCCATTAATATATAAATCATCTATAATTTCTATTAATTTTTTATTAGAAATAATAAAATTTTTATAATATTGTATTATAAATTTTTTTTCTTCTTCAAAAGTATTACACGGTTTATAAAAAAAATTTTCAATTTGAAAAATTGATTTATTTTGTATTTCTTTTAAAAAAAGAAAAATATATTCATCTTTTTTTTTCCATAATGTTTTTTTAGAATTTTTTATTGAATTATATTCTTTTATTAAATATTTATTATTAGATAATATTTTAATTACAGAATTATATGCAAAATTATGTATAAGTTTCATTTCATTTATATGATGTTTTTTATGAAAATTTTTTATTGTTTTTAAAGCATTTTCTCTAATTTTTAAAATTAAATAAAGAAGAAAAATATATAAATAATGTAATTCTTCTATATTATTAAGCATATCTTTTTCAACTTTATTTGAATCTATTTTTGATAAATGTTGAGCATATAAAAATTGTAGACTTTTTATTCTAAAATTTCGTCTTATTGACATTTTTAAATAATGTTAATTTTTATACATAATAAAATTTGTGTATTTATAAACTTTAAAAAAAGTTATATTTTTATATGTTATATGAGTAATTTATTTGCTTTTAGCAAAAAATATTGTCAAAGGTACAAATTACGTTTGTGTATAGGGATTATTTTAATTTTATTATCAAATATTTTAACTTTACTTCCTATACCTTATATAGGAAAATCTATTAATATCATAAAAAATTTATTTATAGATATTTCAAATAATACATCAAAAATTTTTAATCTAAAAAAAGATATTTTCATTTATACTAGCATAATATTAATAGTTCCAATTATAGGAGGTATTGTAAAATATTATATGCGTCAATGTATAATTACAACATCTAGAATGATAGAATTTGATATAAAAAATGATATTTTTTTACATTATCAAAAATTAAGTTTGACTTTTTATAAAAAAAATTCAACAGGAGATTTAATGAATAGACTGACAGAAGATGTATCATTTATAAGACAATATATAGGTCCTGGTATTATGTATTTTTTTAATCTTTTGGTTCTTTTTTTTATGGTTTTTATACAAATGTTACGAATAAATAAATCATTAACTTTTTATGTTATTTTACCAATTCCTATTCTTTTTATTTTTGTTTATTATATAAGTATTTTTATTACTAAAAAAAGTGAAGAAGTACAGAAAAATCAATCTATTATATGTTCTTTTATACAAGAAACTTTCTCTGGAATTCATATTATTAAATCATTTGTAGCGGAAAAATTTTTTTATAAAAAACATAAAAAAATTATATCAATTTATCATAAAAAAAATATAGAATTAGCAAAAATTGATACTATTTTATCTTCTATTATAATATTTTTTATGGGTATAAGCCATTTATTAATTCTTTTTTTTGGAGGAAAAAAATATTTTCATGGAGAAATAAAAGAAATAGGTACTATTGCTGAATTTTTTACATATATAAATATTTTAATTTTTCCTTTTATTATATTAGGATGGGTTGTTTCTATTGTAGAAAGAGCTAAAGTATCACAAATTCGTATAAGTGAATTTTTAAAAGAAAAACCAAATATTTTTAATAAAAAAAAATTTATAAAAAAAAAAATTTTTGGTAAAATACAATTTAAAAATGTTAGTTTTTTTTATGATAAAAATATTATAATAAATAAAATATCATTTACTGTAATGAGTGGAAATACTTTAATTTTAACAGGAAAAACAGGTTCTGGTAAATCTACTATAGGTAGATTAATATCTCGTTTATATGATCCATATAAAGGAGAAATACTTGTAGATAATCTTTCTATAAAAAATCATAATTTATATAATTTAAGAAAAAATATAGGTTATGTTCCTCAAGAATCTTTTCTTTTTTCTGATTCAATTTATAATAATATAGCATTAGGATGTTTAGATAAAAAAATTTATCCATATCAAATTTATAATGCTGCAAAAAAAGCTATGATAGAAAAAGATATTTTAAATTTTAAATATGGATATGATACTATTATAGGAGAAAAAGGTATTACTTTATCTGGAGGACAAAAACAAAGAATATGTATAGCAAGAGCACTTGTAAGAAATCCAAAAATTATTATATTTGATGATAGTTTTTCTGCTATAGATCAGTTAACTAGAAAATTAATAATTAATTGTATAAAAAAAAATATGAAAAATAGTACTATTATTATTATTACTCATGATACTTCTTATATATCTGATTTTGATTTATTTTTTATTTTAAAAAATGGAAAAATATTAAAAATAATAAATAAAAATTTTTTTTATAAAAAAAATTTATTTTAAATAATTATAATACAAAATAGTATAGAACATTTTTTTTGTTTAGATTTGCTTTATATAGGATTATAATATTTTTTGAAATGGACGAAAAAGAAAATATCAAAGAAAGAAATGAAATTTGCTCACGAACTTTAAAAACTGGTAGTCGTACCTATTTTTTTGATGCAAGAGAAACAAGAGCTGGTGATTATTATTTAACTATTACTGAAAGTAAAAAAAATTTTTCTGAAACGGGTGAAATCACTTATAAAAAACACAAGATTTACTTATATAAAGAAGATTTTTCAAAATTTCAGAGTATACTTGATGATATGATTCGATTTATTATTAATGAAAAAGGTAGGGAAGTAATTTCAGAACGTCATCAAAAAGATTTTAAAAATAATCATACATATAATCAAGAAATTAAAGATGTTCAAAAAAAAATATCAGAAGTAAAAAATTTTACAAATATTAATTTTGAAGATATTTAATTTAGTAATACATAATAATCGTTAAATTATTATTTAATATTTTTTTAACTTTTATTATTATTTAATTGATTATTGTCTTGTTTTTTATGTTAATCTTTTTTTTATGACAATAATTGATTTTATGAATAATTACATGAATATAATGAATGATATTAATACTTTTATATTTGATGTAGATGGAGTATTAACTAATTGTACTTTAAATCTTTTTCCGGATGGAAATATGGTTCGTCAAATGTTTGCTAAAGATGGATATGCAATGCAATTAGCAAAAAAAAAAGGATATAATTTATGTATTATTACAAAAGGATCAGATTTAATGGTATTTAGACGTTTAAGGAATTTAAATATTCGTTATATTTATCAAGGTGTTGATAATAAAAAAAGGTATTTAGATGAATATTGTAATATATTAAATATTACAAAAAAAGAAATTCTTTATATGGGAGATGATATTCCTGATATTGAAATCATGAAATCTGTAGCTTTACCTTGTTCTCCAATAGATGCTGTTCAAGAAGTGAAAAATATATCTAAATATATTTCACCAAAAAAAGGTGGTAAAGGATGTGTTAGAGATGTTATAGAACAAACTTTAAAAGTTCAAAATAATTGGTTTTAAAAAAAAATAGTGTCTATATAGACACTATTTTTTTATATTTACATCATACCTCCCATTCCTCCTCCTCCAGCTCCAGGCATTGCAGGTGCTGAATTAGTTTCATCTTTCTTTATTTCTGTAACAACACATTCAGTAGTCAATAACATTCCAGATACTGAAGCTGCATTTTCTAATGCAACTCTAGCCACTTTAGTAGGATCTATGATTCCTTCTACTATCATATTTTTATATTCTCCAATTTTAGCATCGTAACCAAAATCTCCTTTTCCTTCAGCTACTTTAGCTACAACAACAGATCCTTCTCCTCCTGCATTAGCTACAATTTGACGCAATGGTTCTTCTAATGATCTTCTAACTATTTGAACTCCAGTATCTTGATCAGAATTATCTACTTTTATATTATCTAAAGCTTTAATAGAACGAACTAATGCTACTCCACCTCCTGCTACAATTCCTTCTTCTACTGCAGCTCTAGTAGCATTTAAAGCATCATCAACACGATCTTTTTTTTCTTTCATTTCAACTTCAGATGCTGCTCCAACATAAAGAACTGCTACACCTCCAGCTAATTTTGCTAGACGTTCTTGTAATTTTTCTTTATCATAATCTGATGTACTAGTTTCTATTTGTGCTTTAATTTGATCTACACGAGCTCTTATATTTTTTTTATTTCCACCTCCATTAACAATAGTTGTATTATCTTTATCTATAATAACTCTTTCAGCTTTACCTAGCATATTTAATTTAACATCTTCTAATTTGCTTCCTGTTTCTTCAGAAATAACAGTACCTCCTGTTAAAATAGCTATGTCTTCTAACATTGCTTTTCTTCTATCTCCAAAGCCAGGAGCTTTAATAGCTGCAACTTTTAAAGTTCCACGTATTTTATTAACTACTAATGTAGCTAAAGCTTCTCCTTCTACTTCTTCAGAAATAATAAGTAAAGGTTTACCTGATTGAGCTACAGGTTCTAATATAGGCAATAAATCTTTCATTGCCGCTATTTTTTTATCGGATAATAAAATTTGAGGTTGATCAAATTCTGTTATCATTTTTTCAGTATTTGTAACGAAATAAGGTGATTGATATCCTCTATCAAATTGCATACCTTCAACTACATCTACAGATGTGTCTGTTCCTTTTGCTTCTTCTACAGTTATGACTCCTTCTTTTCCTACTTTTTCAAAAGCATCTGCTATCAATGATCCAGTTTTTTCATCGTTATTTGCAGAAATAGAGGCTACTTGTTTTATTTTTTCTGTATTTCCTCCTACTTCTCTAGATTGTTTTTTTAAATCAAAAATAACGACTTCTAAGGCTTTATCTATTCCTCGTTTTAAATCCATAGGATTAGCTCCAGCTGCTACATTTTTTAATCCTTCTCTGACAATAGCTTGTGCTAATACAGTTGCAGTTGTAGTACCATCTCCAGCTACATCATTAGTTTTAGAAGCTACTTCTTTAACCATTTGAGCTCCAAGATTTTCTATTGAATCTTCTAATTCTATTTCTTTTGCAACAGTAACACCATCTTTAGTTACTTGAGGTCCTCCAAAAGATTTTTGTAATACAACATTACGTCCTTTTGGTCCTAAAGTAACTTTAACTGCATTAGCTAATGCATCTACACCTTTTTTTAATTTATCTCTCGCTTCAATATCAAATTTAATATCTTTTGCCATAATTTTTTAATTTAATAAATTTACCTTATAATAGCTATTATATCAGATTCTCTCATAATAAGATATTCTATTCCCTCCCATTTTAATTCTGTTCCAGAATATTTTCCATATAAAACTTTATCACCTTCTTTTAGAATCATAGGTTCATTTTTTTTTCCTTTTCCAACCGCTATAACAATTCCTTTTTGTGGTTTTTCTTTTGCAGTATCAGGAATGATAATACCTGAAGATGTTTTTGTTTCAGCAGGATCTGGTTCTATAAGAACACGATCCGCTAAAGGTTTAATCTTTACTTCCGCCATATTTTAAATAATTTTTAAGGTTAACGATACTAATCGTTCAGAAGCCAAAAACATGCCAAATGAAAAATAATTTGATTTTTTTATTTAAAAAAAATATTAAATGACATTATGTCATAATAATTATTTTGTTTTTAATAAAAAATTAAAAATAAAAATTAAAAAAAATATGACAATAGATAAAAACCAAGTAATATTTTCTAAAAATGTGTTTGTTCTTTTTATACCAAAAAATCTAAAATTTTTTTCCATAAAATATTGATTTATACTTTCTTTTTTTGGATTTTGTATTAATATTACTAGTATAAATAAAATACATGTTACTATAATAAATAAACTAAATATAGTAATAGATATATTTGTCATAAACAATAATTTTATAATATTATATTATTATATACTTTAATTGTTAATTTTTTTATAATTTCATCTATTGTTTTATCTAAAAAAATATTATCTTCTTTATAATAATTTTCTGAAATAGTAAAATTTTTTTCCCAATTTTTTTTAGGGTCTAAATTATCTTTATAAAAAATTTTTGTTATTATTTGAATTTTTTTAAATGAATTATTAATAGTACAATTTAAAAATATTCCTTCCAAAATAATATTTCCATTTTCTAATACTAAATTAGAATAACCATGTTTTATTATATAAGTTTCTAAACTTTTTTTAAAATCAAAAGAAATAGATCTTCCAGGTAAATTTATTTTTTCTATAAATTCTCCAATTTCTATAGTTTTTTTTTGACTAAAAAATGAATAAAAAGTAGGTTGATAACAACTAATAAAAAAAAATGTATAAATAAAAAATAATTTATAATCCATATTGTTTTATTTTTCTATAAAGAGTTCTCTCAGAAATTCCTAATTCTTTAGCTGTTTTTTTTCTTTTTCCATAATTTTTTTTTAGAATTTTTTGAATATGTTCTATTTCTCGTTCTTGCAAAGAAAAAGAATATAATTCATTTTTTTTTGAAAAATCTTCTTCTATTTCTTCATAATCTAAATCCTCTTCTGAGGAAGATTTAGAAGAATCTTCTAATTGAAAAATAGAATCTTTAGCAGTTATTCTTTTCCCAAAAACTTTTTCTATAAGTTCTTGATTTTTTTCACTAAATCTAGCATTTGAATTATTTTTTATTAATTCATAAGTAATATTTTTTAAATCATTAAGATTTTTTCTCATATCAAATAAAATTTTATAAAGAAAATCTCTTTCTCTGGAATAATCATGAATAAAAGATTCATCTTTAGGAAAAGATAAAGAAGGAATATTTTCTGGAATATATTCTTTTAATTTTTCTATAGTAATTTCTCGTTCTGTTTCTACTACTGAAATTTGTTCAATAATATTTTTTAATTGCCTTATATTTCCAGGCCAAGAATAATTTTCTAAATATTTTATAGATTCTTTAGTAAGTGTTATTTTAGGCATATGGTATTTTTCCGCAAAATCATTAGAAAATTTTTTAAATAAAAATTTAATATCATTTTTACGAAAACGTAAAGAAGGAACATTAATCTGCACAGTATTAAGACGGTAATATAAATCTTCTCTAAATTTTCCTTTTTGTATAGCCTCTATCATATTTAAATTAGTAGCTGCTACAATTCTAATATCTGTTTTTTGAATTTTTGAAGATCCTACTTTAATAAATTCTCCTGATTCTAAAATTCTAAGTAAACGAACTTGTGTAGTTAAAGGAAGTTCTCCTACCTCATCTAAAAATATAGTTCCTCCATTAGCACCTTCAAAATAACCTTTTCGCATACTTGTAGCTCCAGTAAAAGAACCTTTTTCATGTCCAAAAAGTTCACTATCAATAGTTCCTTCTGGAATAGCACCACAATTAACAGCAATATAAGAATGATGTTTTCTATATGAAAATTGATGAATTATTTTTGGAATAAATTCTTTTCCTACTCCACTTTCTCCAAGAACTAATACTGAAATATCAGTAAAAGCTACTTGTAATGCTTTTTCTAAAGCTCTATGTAAAGCATAATCATATCCAATGATTCCAAATTTTTTTTTTATATTTTGGATAGATTCCATAGTTTTTATTTTTTCTTATTGAATTTCTCCTATTAATGTAGCAGATGTAATTTCTTTTATTTTTACAAAAACTATATCACCTATTTTAGAATTTTTTTTTGGAAAAACTACAACTATATTTTGAGTATTTCTACCATACCAATATTTATTATTTTTTTTTGATTCTCCTTCTATTAAAACTTCTTGTATTTTATATAAATATTCTTTCATTCTAAAAAATGAATGTTCTCTTTGTAAATCTATAATTTCTTTTAATCTTTTTTTTTTTATATAAGAAGGAACATTATCTTCTAATTTTCTATATGCATAAGTATTAGGTCTTGGTGAATAGGAGAACATATACCCATAATTATATACAACTTCATTCATTAAACTAATTGTATCTTGATGATCTTTTTCTTTTTCATTACAAAAACCTGTTATAATATCATGAGAAATAGAACAATTAGGTATTATTTTTTTAATTTTTTTAATTAAGGAAAGATAATTTTCACGTGTATATTTTCTATTCATTAATTTTAGTATTTTATTACTTCCAGATTGAACAGGTAAATGTATATGTTTACATATATTTGAGTGTTTAGAAATTATTTTTAATACTTTATCAGACATGTCATGAGGATTAGATGTAGAAAATCGTATTCTCATAAAAGGTATTTTTTTAGCTAAAATATCTAATAGATTAGAAAAATCTATAAATATTTTTTTTTTTTCATAAAATCCTTCCCATTTATAAGAATCTACATTTTGTCCTAAAAGAGTTACTTCTTTGTAACCATTTTTATATAAATATTTACATTTATCTATGATAGAATATGGATTACTACTTATTTCTCTTTTTCTAGTAAAGGGGACTATACAAAATGTACACATATTATTACATCCTCTTGTTATACTTAAAAATGCAGTTATATTATTTTTTTTATTAAAATGAAATGGATATATATCTTCATATGTTTCTTTAGAAATATTAGTAATATGAAAATATTTTTTTTTATTTATGAAATGATTTATAAAATTTGGAATTTTTTTGTAAGAATCAGGATCTATAAATAAATCTATTTTTTTTTCTTCTAAAAGAATTTTTTTAAATTCTTTAGAAAAACACCCTATCATTATAAATATAGTTTGATTCTTTTTTTTAAGAAAATTTAATTCTTTTAATCTTTTTTTTATTGTTAATTCTGCTTTTTCTCGTATAGAACAAGAATTTAACAAAAATATATTTGTTTTTTCTAAATTTTTTGATAAAAAAAAACCGTTTTTTAATAAAATAGAAGCTACTATTTCACTATCATAAATATTCATTTGACATCCAAAATTTTCTATATAAAAATTTTTATTTGAATGATCAATTTTTTTTTTATTTTCCATATTTTTATATTAGATGACATTATGTCATTATAATATCGTATTTTAAAATTTTATATATGTAAAATTTTTTTTGCTAAAAAAATTACATTTTTTTTACCAGTATTTTTTTCTTTTACATTGGATAATTTTATTACTGATATCCATTTTTTTTCTGGTAAAGCTTTTACCATTTTTATAACAATATTCATAGAAGGATATCCTATATCATTAGTAAAATTACTACCTATTCCAAAAAAAGGAATTATTTTTTTTTTGCAAAAAGAAGATATATATGCTACTTTATATGGATTTAGATTATCAGAAAATATAATTTTTTTTTTGATAGGATTTATTTTAAATTTTTTATAATGTTTTATTGTTTCTTTTATAAAAGAAATAGGATTACCACTATCATGTCTAACTCCTTTAAAAATATTAGATAATTTTTTATTAAAATTTTTAAAAAAAATAGGAGATGTAAATGTATCAGATAAAGCAATTCCTAAATTTCCATTATAAATATGTAACCAATTTTCCATAGCTATACGATCTGCTATATTAAATCCATATTTAGCTGCATGAAACATAATCCATTCATGACCTTGAGTTCCAATAGGTTTTATTGAAAAAATATGAGAAAAATGAACATTACTACTTCCTATAAAAAATGGATATCCTTCTTTTTTTAAAATTTTTAATACTAGTTTATGTACTTGATAAGAATATCTTCTTCTTGTTCCATATTCTCCAATTTTAACTTGTAATTTTTTATATTTTTTTATTTTATTCTTAGTAAGAATTATAATTTTTTTATCTGATATTGGTTTAATTCCTGTTAACTTATAATATAATTCAGATATAATAGCCATTAAAGGAACTTCCCATAAAATAGTACTACTCCATAATCCTTCTATATTCATTTTTATATTTTTTCCTTTTTGATATATGTTTACTTCTTTTGGATTATATCTATATTTATTTAGAAAGTCTAAATAAGAAGAATCTAAATAAGGACAATTTTTTTCTAAAAAAACTCTTTCTTCCTTTGAAAGTTTTAAATATGCCATTTTATTAAGATTTTCTTTCAATATTTTATCAAAATTTTTTGGAAAAAAATGTTTTCCTCTATTTATAAACTCATATTTAGCTTTTGCGAATGGAAATAATTTAATAACAGCATTTTGCATAGTAAATTTATAAAAATCATTATCTAATAATGATGATATAATAGAGAAATTATTCATGAATGATTATTCTTTTTATTTTTATAAAAGTTTTAGTTTGTTTTTAAGATAAAAAAAATTGAAAATTTTACTTTTATTTTTAGTGGATATAAAAGATAATTTTTTATTAAAATTTAAAAAACCTATTTAAGTTTGAGTTATATATTTATTTTAGAAAAAATATTTATCTAAATTTGCTTTTAAAACAATTTATTTTTAATATGGACAATACGAAATTATACGTAGGTAATTTATCTTATGATATGACAGAACAAGAATTAAAAAAACATTTTGAATCTATAGGAGAAGTTACTCATGCTAAAATAATATTTGATGAAACTACATCAAATAAAAGAAGTAAAGGTTTTGGTTTTATAGAAATGTCTAATGAGGAAAATGCTAAACAGGCTATTGAAAAATTAAATGGGACAGAATTTATGGGTAGAAATATTATAGTTTCTGCAGCTAGACCAAGAACAAAAAGAGACTATTAATTACATTTTTTATGCGCGCTTACATCTGTTTTAAAAAAAAACAATGATTAATGATATTTCAATATGAAATAACAACGATATTTATTATATCAAATGTAGTAAACTAATCTATGAAAAAATTATATGGAACAGGTGTAGCGTTAGTTACTCCTTTTAAAAAGGATAAAAAAATTGATTTTAATGGACTTGAAAATCTTGTGAAATATGTTATAGATAATGGAGTAAATTATTTAGTAGCATTAGGAACAACAGCAGAAACTGCTACTTTAAAAAAAGAAGAACAACAAGATATTATTAAATGTATTCAATCATCAAATTATAAAAAACTTCCTTTAATATTAGGAATAGGTGGGAATAATACAGAAAATGTAATAAATAAAATAAATAGCATAAAAAATTTATCAGATTTTTATGCTATCCTTTCAGTTTCTCCTTATTATAATATACCATCTCAAAATGGAATATATGAACATTTTAAATCTATAGTTAATTATACAGAAGCTCATATTATTATTTATAATGTTCCTAAAAGAACAGGATCTAATATTTTACCAGATACTGTTTTACAATTAGCTCATAATTTTAAAAATATAATAGGAATAAAGGAAGCTTCTGGAAATATTTTACAATCTTATAAAATACTTGAAAAAAAACCAAAAAATTTTAGTGTAATATCAGGGGATGATTTTATTACTTTACCTGTTATATTAGGAGGAGGTGAAGGGGTTATTTCTGTTATAGCTCAAGGATTTCCTGATAAAATTTCAAAAATGGTATCATTATCAATGGAAAATAATGCAAAAAAAGCTTTTTCTATTTTTTATAAAATAAAAAAAATTATAGATTTAATCTATGAAGAAGGTAATCCAACAGGAATAAAAACTCTTTTAGATATAAAAGGAATATGTAAACCATATGTCAGATTACCTTTATTAATTGCAACTGATTCTTTAAAAAGAAAAATGCAATTTTTTTTAAAAAAATTAATTAATAATAAATATGTTTAATGAAAAAATACAAACAGGATTAATAAAACAATTAAATAGAGAATTAAAATCTTCTCAATTATATCTTTCTATGGCTTCTTGGGTAGAAAAAAAAGGTTTTGAAGGAATATCTCAATTTTTATATGATCATTCTAATGAAGAAAGAATGCATATGTTAAAATTAATAAGATATGTTAATAAAAGAGGGGGAGATGTTATTTTAGATAATAATATTTCTTATAAAAAAATAATATATAATAATATTTCTTTAAAAGAATTATTTCAAGAATTATTTGAACATGAAAAAGAAATTTCTAAAAAAATAAATAATTTAGTAGATATTTCTTTACAAGAAAAAGATTATTTTACATATAATTTTTTACAATGGTATTTAGAAGAACAAGTAGAAGAAGAAGCATTAACTAAAATGATTTTAGATAAAATTAAGTTAATAGGAGAAGATAAAGTTGGATTATATTTATTTGATCAAGATATAAAACATTTTCAAAAAAAACATAATAAATAAAATTGTGAATTTTAGAATTATTTTAATAATAATAATAATTACCTTTTTTGAGGGTTGTTTTATTTTTTCTGAAAAAAAATATTTTTTAGAAAAAAATGATAAAAAAACTGAAAAATCTTTATTTGAAAGTGGAAAACGTTATTATCTTTCTTCTTTAAATTTTGATTTAGATCAAAATAATACTACTATTGCGGTTAATAAATTAAATCAATTTATTAAAGACTATCCTAATAGTTTAATGACAAAAGAAGCTTATAAATATCTTAATAATTTATTAATGAAAATAGAAATAAAAAATTATTATATAGCTGAGTCTTATTTTTTAATGCAAAGATATAAAGTTTCTTTAATTTATTTTCAAGATTTTTTAAATACTTTTCCAAAAAGTTTTTTTAAAGAAAAAGTTTTATATAAAATTTGTTATGCAAATTATAAACTTTTTAGAAAATATGATTTTTTTAAATCATATGAAAAGTATATTAAGAATTTTTCAAATTTATCATATAATGCAAAAAAATTAAAAGTTTTATATAAAAAGCTATTAATAAATAATAAAAAATTGTTAATAAATAATAAAAAATTATTAATAAATAATAAAAAATTATTAATAAATAATAAAAAATTATTAATAAATAATAAAAAATTATGAATTTTTTAAAAAATGTTAATGCTTCAATAAATACAGAAACTATAGATCGTATTAAATTAGAAAAAAAAACAGGAAAAAATATATATGAAACGATATGTGTTTTAGAAAAAATAAGTCAAAAAATAAGTAAAGAAATAAAAAAAAATTTAGATAAAAAACTAGAAGAATTTAACTTAATGAATAAAAATAATTTAGAAGAAATTTTTGAAAATAAAGAACAAATAGAATTATCTAAATTTTATGAAAAACTTCCAAAATCAGCATCTATTTCTATTCAATATTTATTAGATGAAAAAATAAAAATAATATAAATTAATGTATTTTATTTTTATAATCTTTTAAAAATTTTTCTAATCCAATATTTGTTAAAGGATGATTAAATAAAGAAAGAATAACATTTAAAGGAGAAGTAATTGCATAAATACCTATTTTAGCACATTCTATAATATGTAAAGGAGAACGTATAGAAGCAGCTAATATTTTAGTATTAAAGGAATATTTATCATAAATATTTTTAATTTCTTTTATTAAATTTAATCCATTATGAGATATATCATCTAATCTTCCCATAAAAGGAGATACATAATTAGCTCCAGCTTTAGCTGCTAAAATAGCTTGTCCTGTAGAAAAAATAAGTGTACAATTAGTTTTAATTTTTTTTTTATAAAAATATTTAATAGCTTTTATTCCATCCTCATTTATAGGTATTTTTACTACAATTTTTGAATGTAAAAAAGATAGTTTTTTTCCTTCTTTTATAATATCATCATAATTAGTACTAATTACCTCTGCACTTAAATCTTCTTCATTTTCTAATAAATTACATATAGATATATAATGATTTTCTATTTCTTTTTTAGAAAAAATAGATTCTTTTGATATTAAAGATGGATTAGTCGTTACTCCATTTAATAATCCTAACGATTTAGCTTTATAAAGCTCTTCTAAATTAGCTGTATCTATAAAAAATTTCATAAAAAAATAATAATTATATACAAATGTAAATTTATAATTTTTTCTTATAAATCTATTTTCTTTATCTTTTTTTTTAATAAAAAACCGTAAATTTATGTAATTGTATGATATATAAAAATTATGCATTTTGATGTTATTATTTTAGGAAGTGGACCTGGAGGTTATGTAGCTTCTATACGTGCAGCACAACTTGGAATGAAAACAGCTATAATAGAAAAAGATTCTCTTGGTGGAGTTTGTTTAAATATAGGATGTATTCCTACTAAATCTATTTTAAATAGTGCTAAAATTTTACAATCAATTAAAAAAAATAAAGAATTATTTAATATAGAAAATATAAAAATAAATTATACTAAAATTTTTTCTAAAAGTAAAAATGCAGTAAATCATATAAAAAAGAATCTTTTATTTTTAATGAAAAAAAATAATATTCATATTATTTATGGATATGCAAAATTAAAAAAAAATAAAAAGATTGAAGTTTTTAAAGATAAAAAAAGTATAGGAGAATATACAGCTTCACACATTATTATTGCTACTGGATCTATTCCTAGAATAGAAAAAAAATTTTATGATAGAAAAAAAATTATAACATATAAAGAAGCTTTTTCATTGTCTTCATGTCCAAATAGAATGATAATAATAGGTTCTGGTTCTATAGGATTAGAATTTGCTTATTTTTATCAGTCTATAGGAACAAAAGTAACTATTATAGAAATATCTAAAAATATTTTTCCAAGTGGAGATAATGATATTTCCAATTATTTAAAATATTCTTTTGAAAGAATGGGAATAAAAATTTATAATTGTTCTATTATAAAAGAAATAAATATTGATAATGAAAAAGTTTTTGTTAGTATAATAATAAATTCATCAATAAAACAAATAGTTTTAGAAACAGATATAGTATTTTATGCTATGGGAGTAATTCCAAATACTCGTTTTTTAGGATTAGAAGAAGTTGGAATTCAAATTGAAAAAGAATTTATAGTTATAGATAAAAATTATCGTACTAATATAGATGGATATTATGCTATTGGAGATGTAATAAAAACTACATCTCTAGCTCATGTAGCTTCACATGAAGCTATAAATTGTGTAGAAAATATAAAAGGATTAGATTGTCAAGAAATAGATTATAATAATGTTCCAAAATGTGTTTATTCATATCCTGAAATAGCTTCTATTGGTTATACAGAAGAAGAAGCTAAAAAAAAAGGATTTAAAATTAAAATAGCTAAATTTCCATTTAAAGCTCTTGGAAGAGCTATTTCTGATGAAGAAACTAATGGATTTATAAAAGTTATTTTTGATGCTAAATATGATGAATGGTTAGGATGTCATATGATAGGAAATAATGTTACTGATTTAATTTCAGAAGTAGCAGTTGCTAGAAAATTAGAAACAACTAGTTATGAAATGTTAGGTGTTATACACCCTCATCCTTCATTAAGTGAATCTATTTTAGAATCTATAGCTCATGCTTATGGTAAAGCTATTCATTTTTAATAACCATTCATACTTATAATAAAGTTATTCAAATAATACTTTCCATTTATTTTACTCCATTAATTAATAAATTATTTTCTATATATTTTTTTTGCATGAGATTCATGATTTTTATTTTATGATACATATTATATTGTTTGGACCACCAGGATGTGGAAAGGGAACTCAAGCTAAAATTATAGCAGATAAATTTGGATTTATACATTTATCCACTGGAATGATATTTAGAAATCACATAAAAGAAAAAACTAATTTAGGAAAAATTGCTAATTTTTATATAAAAAAAGGTTTATTAGTTCCTGATTATATTACTACTAACATGGTAAATAGAGAAATACAAAAATATTTTCAAGAAAATGGAATTATCTATGATGGTTATCCAAGAACTAAAAATCAGATTTATTTTTTGGAAAAAATATTAAATCAATTCTCTTTAGGTAAGATAAATATAGTTTTTTATTTTTTTATTAAAAATAATATAATAATAAATAGATTATTAAAAAGAGGAAAAATTAGTTTACGAGAAGATGATACAAACATTATTACAGTTAAAAAAAGAATAAAAGAATATAATAAAGAATCTTCATTAATTTGGAATGATTTTAAAAAAAATCAAATTTATCTATTCAAATTAGATGCTTCTTTTTCTATAAAAAAAATTTCTATTTTTATAGAAAAAAAAATTCATAATTTTTTAAAAAAAAATTAATTTTATGAAAAATTCTTTTATAGATGTAATAAAAATTTATTGTAAAAGTGGAGATGGAGGTTCTGGATGTATTCATTTTTATAGAGATAAATACATAATTAAAGGAGTACCCGATGGAGGAAAAGGAGGAAAAGGTGGTGATATAATTATTAAAGGTAATTCTCATATTAATACATTACTTCATTTAAAATATAAAAAACATTGGATAGCAAAATCTGGATCTCCAGGAAAAGGAAATAATATAACTGGAGCTAATGGAAAAAATCTATTAATAGAAGTACCTTTAGGTACTGTTATTAAAAATGAAGAAAAAAATATAATAACAGAAATAACTAAAGATTTTCAAAATAAAATTTTATTTAAAGGAGGAAAAGGTGGAAATGGAAATATTTTTTTTAAAAATTCTATACGAAGATCTCCTTATATTGCACAATCTGGAATAAAAACAAAAGGTCATTGGATTTTTTTAGAATTAAAAATTTTAGCTGATGTAGGTTTAATAGGATTTCCTAATGCTGGTAAATCAACTTTACTTTCCGTTATGACTAAAGCAAAACCAAAAATAGGAAATTATTCTTTTACTACTACAAAACCACAATTAGGAGTTGTAAAAATGGATTATAATTCTTTTTTAATAGCAGATATTCCTGGAATTATAAAAGACGCTTCTAAAGGAGTAGGATTAGGATATTTTTTTTTAAGACATATAGAAAGAAATTCCATTTTATTATTTTTAATATCCTCAGATATAATAGATAAAAAAAAACAATATTTAATTTTATTAAATGAATTAAAAAAATTTAATACAAAATTATTGAATAAAAAACGTTTAGTAGTTATTTCTAAATCTGATTTAATTAATAATGAAAAAAAAAATAAAATAATAAAAATTTTTTTAAATTTAAAAGAAAATATACTTTTTATTTCTTCTTTTAAAAAAGAAGGATTATTTGATCTTAAAAATAAATTATGGAATTTACTTAAAAAAAATTAATTTTAAATTTTTTTTAAAACAATATTTTCATCTATATTTAAAATAGAATCAACATTTTCTATATCAAACATATAATCTAAAAAAATTTTTTCACAAAAAATTCTTAATCCTCTTGCACCAAGACCTAATTTAAATGTTTTATCCACAATTATATCTAAAGCTTCATTTGTTATGTTCATTGATATTTTATCTATATTAAATAATTTTTTATATTGTTTTATTAAAGCATTTTTTGGTTCTAATAAAATTTTTTTTAACATAGTTTTATCTAATGGATTTAAATAAGTGGTTATAGGAAATCTTCCTATAAGTTCCGGAATTAAACCAAATTTTTTTAAATCTGTAGATAAAATATTTTCTAAAAAATTTTCATGATTTTTATTGTCATTTTTTTTTGTAGTAAAAAATCCTATAGAAGTTTGATTCATTCTATCTAATAGAATTTTTTCTATTCCATCAAAAGTTCCTCCAGCTATAAATAATATATTTTCAGTATTAATTTGTATCATTTTTTGATCTGGATGTTTTCTTCCTCCTTGTGGAGGAACATTTACAATAGATCCTTCTAATATTTTAAGTAAAGCTTGTTGTACCCCTTCTCCAGAAACATCTCTAGTAATAGAAGGATTACTACTTTTTCTTGATATTTTATCAATTTCATCTAAAAAAATAATACCTTTTTCAGCATAACTTACATTATAATTAACAGATTGTAATAATCTTGTTAAAATAGATTCAACATCTTCTCCAACATATCCTGCTTCAGTTAAAGTAGTAGCATCAGCTATAGCAAAAGGAATTTTTAAAAGTTTTGAAATACTTTTAGCAAGTAAAGTTTTTCCAGTTCCTGTATTTCCAATTAATAAAATATTAGATTTTTCTATTTGTATATCTTCTTTATTTTTATTAGAACAGGAAAATTGTTGAATCCGTTTATAATGATTATATACAGCAACAGAGATAATTTTTTTAGCTTTATCTTGTCCTACTATATATTGGTCTAGAAAATACTTTATTTCTTTAGGTTTTTTAACAGATATTTGTGTTAATTTATTTTTTTTTTCAGTATTATACTCAGTTTTTTTTTCTGAAAAAATATTTTGTATTATAGAATACGTTTTCTCTATACAATCATTACAAATATGGCCACTAATTCCTGATACAAGGAAAGTTATTTCATTTTTTTTTCTTCCGCAAAAATTACATTTCAACAAATTCATAAAATTATTTCCTAAATCAAGGAGCAAGCTTTACTACATCACATCGCTACAACCTATTTACCTTTGCTGTGTTCCCACCCTGGAGGATTTATAGGGAGCTGATTGTGTAGAACTTGCTCCAAGTTTTGGTAAATATAAAAAAAAAATCATAAATTCTATTAAAACAATATCTTTAAAAAAAAATTTTTAATAAAGTTTTTCACAAAATATAAATTGTGTTGTTTAATGTAATGGAATCAAAATATATTTTTGTTACAGGAGGAGTAACTTCATCTTTAGGAAAAGGAATTGTTTCTGCTTCATTAGGAATGTTATTAAAATCAAGAGGATATAAGGTTTCAATATTAAAATTAGATCCTTATTTTAATATAGATCCAGGAACTTTAAATCCATATGAACATGGAGAATGTTTTGTAACTAAAGATGGAGCAGAAACTGATTTAGATTTAGGTCATTATGAACGTTTTTTAAATCAATCCACAACTAGAGAAAATAACGTTACATCTGGTATAATTTATAAAACAGTTATAGATAATGAAAGAAAAGGAAATTATTTAGGAAAAACTGTACAAGTTATACCTCATATAACTAATGAAATTAAAAGACGTATTAAAATACTTGGAGAATCCAAAATTTATGATATTATTATTACAGAAATAGGAGGTACAGTAGGAGATATAGAAAGTTTACCATATATAGAATCAGTTCGTCAAATGAAATGGGAATTAGGTAAATTTAATGGATTAGTTATTCATTTAACATTACTTCCATATATTACAGTTACTGGAGAAATAAAAACAAAACCAACACAACATTCTGTTCGTAATTTAATGGAAAATGGAATACAAGCAGATATTATTGTATGTAGAACAGAAAAACATATATCTAAAAATATTAGACAAAAATTAGCATTATTTTGTAATGTAAAACCAATACATGTAATAGAATCAATAGATTCTAAAATTATATATGAAATTCCTTACTTATTACATTTACAAAATTTTGATAAAGTAGTATTAAATCATTTAAAATTATCTACTATTATTAGTCCAAATTTAAAAAAATGGAAAATATTTATAAAAAAATATAAAAATCCAAAATATGAAGTTAAAATAGCATTAGTAGGAAAATATGTTTCTTTACATGATTCTTATAAATCTATAACAGAAGCTTTAATTCATGCTGGTACTGAAAATAAAATTTATGTTAATATAAAATGGATCTATTCTGAAATGATAAAAAAAGAAAATATAAAAAAATATTTTAAAGGAATTTCAGGAATTTTAATAGCACCAGGATTTGGTTATAGGGGAATTGAAGGTAAAATACTTGCTGCAAAATATGCTAGAGAAAATAAAATTCCTTTTTTAGGAATATGTTTAGGAATGCAAATTGCTGTAATAGAATTTGCTAGAAATGTTTTAGGTTTAAAAAAAGCTGAAAGTTTTGAAACCAATCCTCATACTTCTCATCCAGTTATATGTTTAATGGAAAGACAAAAAAAAATAATTAATAAAGGAGGAACTATGCGTTTAGGAAATTGGAAATGTTCTTTTATTGAAGGATCAAAAATTTTTTCTATTTATAGAAAAAAAGAAGTCTTTGAAAGACATCGTCATAGATATGAATTTAATAATAATTATTTAGAATGTTTTTCTAAAGCTGGAATGAAAGCTGTAGGAATAAACCCAGATACTGGTTTAGTAGAAGCTTTAGAATTAGATAATCATATATTTTTCTTAGGAGTTCAATATCATCCGGAATATAAAAGTAGGATAACTAATCCACATCCTTTATTTACGTATTTTATAAAAATTTCTAAAATTTATAAATCTTTTGACATTCAGAATTCTTCTTATATATGAAGGATAAAAATTTAGATTATAGTTCCATGATAGGACTATTTCTTATATTATTTATTTTAATAATCTTCACTTATTTTAATAATAAAAAACAAAAAAAAGAATTTTATCCAAAAAAAATTATTATTTCAGAACAAATAAAAACAAAAAATAATGATTTTGTTATATTAGAAAATAAAGTTTTAAAACTTAAAATATCTAATATAGGAGGAATAATAAGTGATATTTTTCTAAAAAAATATAAAGCATATGATCCTATAAAAAAAAATCATATTAAAAATATTTTTTTAGCAAAAAATTCAAGTTTTTTATATAGAATGAATTTTTCTAATAAAAAAGGATTGAATATTGATACTAATCATTTATATTTTAAACCTTTTTTATTATCTTCAAATAAAAAAGGTTTAATTGATACTCTTATAATGAAAGCTAAAAATCCTTATGGAAAAGGATTTTTATATTATACATATATAATAGAAAAACAAGATCAATATGATATTAAATTTTCTGTAAAAACAGAAAATTTTTATTTATTTAACAATAATGTATTAATAGATTTAGGACAAAAAATTTTTTCTTTAGAAAAAGATAGAAATTGGGAAAATGCTTATACACAAGTATATTATTCTTTTTTAAAAAAGAATTTTCCATATGTTAAATATTTATCTGAAAAAAAAACAGAGGAAAAAAATATAACTAATGTTAATTGGATAGCTTATAAACAACAATTTTTTACTTCTATATTTATTCCTGAAAAAAAATTTAATAATGTTTTTATTTGTTCTGAAAATTATTCTTCAGGTAATTTTCTAAAAAAAATTCAATTTAGAACATTTATAAATGTAAAGAAAAATGAAGAACTTAATTTTTCTTTTCGTTTTTATTTTGGTCCTTTATCTTTTAATTTATTAAAAAAATATAAAAATGGATTTGAAAATATTATTCCATTTGGATGGGGTTTTTTAAAATGGATTAATAAATATTTTTTTTTAACGATTTTTCAATTTTTAGAAAAAACAAATTTAAATTATGGTATTATTATTATTTTGATGACTATAGTAGTAAAATTTATTTTATATCCAATTACTTATAATCAATATAAATTAAATGTTATCATGAAAATGATACGTCCAGAAATAGAAGAAATAAATAATAAATATAAAAATGAAAATGCATTAAAAAAACAAAGAGAAATGATGGTGTTATATAAAAAAGTTGGAATAAATCCAATGTCTGGATGTCTTTCAGCTTTATTTCAAATACCTATTTTTTATTCATTATTCAAATTTTTTCCTACTATAATAAATTTAAGAGGGAAATCTTTTTTATGGGTAGATGATTTAACTTCATATGATTCAATTTTAGAATTTCCTTTTTCTATACCTTTTTATGGTAATCATGTTAGTTTACTTACTTTATTATATGCAATAGCTTTATTAATTTATACAAAATTAAGTAATAATAATAGTAAAAATATACCTAAATATACTAAAAAAGAGGATAATTATTCTATTCCAGATATGAATTTTATGTTATACTTAATGCCTATTATTATGTTATTATTTATAAATAATTATGCTTCTGCTTTATCTTTATATTATTTTACTTCTAATATTATCAATATTGGTTTTTTCTTTTTTATTAAAGAATTCGTGTTAAATGAAAAAAAAATACTTATTAAAATTAAAAAATAGAATTATAAAAAAATTATGATAAAATAAGTTTAATTTCTTTTTGAAAAAAAAAATATAATTTTTTTTTTATTTCTATAATTAAAAAACCTTGATCTGTTATAGATCTAATAATGCCTTTAGTATAACTTTTTGTTTTATATACATAAAATAAAGAATTTTTATCTTTTAAATATAGATGATTGATGTAATAATTACGTATAAAATTTTCTCCATAAGTTATAAATAGAAAATATTCTTTTTGAAAAGAATATATAATTTCAAAAAAAAGTTTATCTAATTTAAAATTAATGTTAAAAATTTTTTTAAGTGAAGAAACATTCCATTTTTTATTAAATTTTGTTTGATTAATATTTAATCCTATTCCAACAATAATAGAGTGAACATTTTGTAAGAAAATATTATTTTCTATTAAAATACCTCCTATTTTTTTATTATCATAAATAATATCATTAGGCCATTTAATCCATATAAGATTATTATTGTTATAATTAAGTAAAGTTTTATGAATTGCATTACTTGTAATAATATTTATTATATATCTTTTTTTTACAGGTAAAATTTTAATAGGTTTAAAAATAATACTAAAGGTTAAATTTTTTCCTTTTTCTGTATACCATTGGTTTTTTCCCATTCCTATTCCTTTAGTTTGATTTATAGATGAAATGATTATCCAATTTTTTTTTTTATAAACATATTTTCTAGCATATTTGTTAGTAGAATCAACTTCTTTTAAAAGAATTAAATCTATAGGCCAAATAAATTTTATCAAAATATTTTAAATTGGAAAAGTTAAATTTTTTAAAGTGAAAACCTTATTTTTGTGTTTTGAAAACAAAAATAATATTACCTATTAAACAAAAATAATTAAAAAACATTTTGTTATTATTAAACAAGATTATAGAAGGAATTAAAATGGTTAAAGGAGAGGATATATCTATTTTAAACTTAAAAAATAGAGATAATTTTATTTGTGATTACTTTGTTATTTGTAATGGAAGTTCTCATAATCAAGTTTATGCCATCTCTCAATCTATAAAAAAAATTATAATTAGAAAATTGAAAAAAAAACCTTGGCATATAGAAGGTTTAAAAAATAGAGAATGGATATTAGTAGATTATATTTCTATTGTTGTTCATATTTTTCAAAAAAAAATAAGATTGCATTATGATATAGAAAATCTTTGGAATCAAAATTTATAACAAGATTTAGTTTTTATTTAAATTAAGTAATGAAGAAACCTATATGATAGATAAAAAAGTAAAAAGTAAAAATAACTTTTTTTGGGTATATGCAGTTATATTCTCTATATTTTTAGGAATATTTTTTTTTAAATCTTCTTTTTCTAATCCTAGAAAAATAGATCAAGATACTTTTTTTGATATTTTAATAAAAGGAAAAGTACAAAAAATTATAATTAAACATAGAGAAATTGTACATGTTTATTTAAACAAAAAATTATCTTCTAATATACCTCATATTCCTTATGATAATAAACAAAAAATTATTACACCATCTTTACAATATGAATTTGAAATAGGAGATTTACAATTTTTTCAAAAAAAATTTGAAGAATATAAAAGAAAATATAATTTAAATACTATTATTGATTTTAAAAATCAACAAGAGTATACTATAACTAAATTTTTCTTTGATTATGGAATTTTTTTTATATTATTGATTATATTCTGGATTTTTATTTTTAGAAGAATAGGAGCTACAGGAAGTGGTCCTGGAGGACAAATATTTAATATAGGAAAATCTAGAGCAAGATTATTTGACGAAAATGATAATGTAAAAATAACTTTTAAAGATGTTGCTGGTTTAGAAGGAGCTAAAGAAGAAGTTCAAGAAATAGTTGAATTTTTAAAAAATCCTAAAAAATATACTAAACTTGGAGGAAAAATACCTAAAGGAGCTTTATTAATAGGACCCCCTGGAACAGGTAAAACATTATTAGCTAAAGCTGTAGCTGGTGAAGCTAAAGTTCCTTTTTTTTCCTTATCTGGATCAGATTTTGTAGAAATGTTTGTAGGAGTAGGTGCTTCTAGAGTTAGAGATTTATTTGAAAAAGCTAAAGAAAAATCTCCATGTATAATATTTATAGATGAAATAGATGCCATAGGAAGAGCTAGAGGTAAAAGTAGTATAGCAGGATCAAATGATGAAAGAGAAAATACTTTAAATCAACTACTTACAGAAATGGATGGATTTGGAACTAATACTAATGTTATTGTATTAGCTGCTACTAATAGATCAGATATTTTAGATAAAGCGTTGCTTCGTCCTGGTCGTTTTGATAGAACTATATTAGTGGATCCACCAGAATTAAATGAAAGAAAGGAAATATTTCGTGTTCATTTACAAAGATTAGTATTATCTAAAAATGTAGATATAGATTTTTTATCTAGACAAACTCCAGGTTTTAGTGGAGCAGATATAGCAAATGTTTGTAATGAATCAGCTCTTATTGCAGCAAGAAAAGATAGAAAAAAAATAAAAAATCAAGATTTTTTAGATGCAATAGATCGTATTATTGGAGGATTAGAGAAGAAGAATAAAATTATAAAATCAAATGAAAAGAAAAGAATAGCTTATCATGAAGCAGGACATGCTACAATAAGTTGGTTATTAGAACATGCAGCTCCATTAGTAAAAGTAACTATAGTACCAAGAGGAAGATCTTTAGGATCTGCTTGGTATTTACCAGAAGAAAGACAATTAACTACTCCAGAACAAATGAAAGATGAAATTTGTGCGTTATTAGCAGGAAGATCTGCTGAAGAAATTATTTTTAATAGTATATCTACTGGTGCGTTAAATGATTTAGAAAGAGTAACTAAACAAGCTCAATCTATGGTAGCTATTTTTGGATTAAATGAAAGAATTGGTAACATTTCTTATTATGATTCTACCGGACAAAATGAATTTTATTTTTCAAAACCTTATAGTGAAAAAACTGCTCAAATTATAGATGAAGAAATATCTAAAATTATAACAGAACAATATCAAAGAGCTAAAAAAATATTGAAAAAAAATGAAAAAAAATTAACTATATTAGCTAACGAACTTTTAGAAAAAGAAGTTATCTTTAGAGAAGATTTGAAAAATATCTTTGGAGAAAGACCTTTTCCTGATGAAATAGATGAAATATTAAATTCTAGTAATCAAATTACTTAAAAAATAAGTAATTTTTAATTTTATTAGAATGAAAAAAAAAAAATTAGATTTTCTAATAAGATTTTTAAGTGGGTTTATTTATATTATTCTAATAGTTTTTTCCATTGAAAATGGAGAAAAAACTTTTAGAATATTAATGATGATTTTATCATTTTTTTGTTTATTTGAATTTTTAATTATATTAAAAACTGATATTTTTTTAATTAAAATAACTTCTTTATTTTATATATTTTCCATATTTATGGACATTTTTATAAAAAATGGATTAATTTTATATATTATATGTTTTATTCCTTTTTCTACTTTTTTTTTTATAATTCAATTATTTTCTAAATATTCTCACAAGGAAAAAATAAAACAAGTAAGTCATTTAATTTTTGGATTAGTATATATTATAATACCTTTTTATTTAGCTTCTTATATATATACAATTATATCTTATGGTAAAGAATTAATTTTAGGAACTTTTATTTTAATATGGACTAATGATACTCTATCCTATATAATAGGAAAAAAATGGGGTAAAAAAAAAATAGCTATAACTATTTCTCCTAAAAAATCTATAGAAGGTTTTTTAGGAGGAATTTTTTTTTGTATAATATCAGGTTTTATTTTATATAAAATATGGAATAAAAAATATTGGTTTATTTTATCTTTTTTTATTCCTATTTTTTCTACTATTGGAGATTTTATAGAATCAATAATTAAAAGATCTTATAATGTAAAAAATTCTAGTATTTTGTTTCCAGGACATGGAGGTTTTTTAGATAGATTAGATAGTTTTATTATTGTTATTCCAATAATAGCGACAATTGTAATTGGTATTAATTATTTTTATAAATAAAAATTTATAATGATTCATAAAGAAGGAATATCTTTTTTAAGATATGCTTTTATATTAATATTATTATTGATATTTTTAACTTTTTTTTTATTTTCTAAATTTATTCATTATTTTATATCTATTTTTTTAATTACATGTTATATTTTTTTTATTTTATTTTTTAGAAATCCAAAAAGAAATTTTTTTTATAAAAAAAATGATAAAAAAATAATTATATCTCCTGCTGATGGAAAGATATTGGATATACAAAAAGAATTTGAAAATGAATTTTTAAAAAAAAAATGTATTAAAATATCTATTTTCATGTCTCTTTTTAATGTTCATATAAATAGATATCCTATATCTGGAAAAATTATTTATGTGAAGTATCATCCTGGAAAATATTTTATAGCTTGGTTTAAAAAATCTTCATTAAAAAATGAAAGAACTACTACTGTTATAGAAACAGATGATGGTAAAAAAATCTTATTAAGACAAGTAGCAGGATTTTTAGCACGTCGTATTGTTATTTATGCAAAAAAAAATTTTAAAGTAAAAAAAGGAGATGAATTTGGATTTATAAAATTTGGATCTAGAATTGATGTTTTTTTACCTTTAAATTCTAATATTTTAGTAAAAAAGGGAGAAAAAGTTGTTGGAGGAGTGACTAAAATATCTATTCTCCATAATCTCCCTTTTAATTAATTATTTTACTTCTTCATAATCTACATCTTGTACATTTTCATTTCCTTTATTATTATTTTCTTTTTTTTCTTTTTTTTCTGATTTACTAGCTTTAGTAGCTGTATAAATATCTTGAGAAGCATTAGTCCAAGATTCATTTAATTTTTTCATACATACATCAATAGATGCAAAATCTTTTTTAGCATGCGCTTTTTTTAATTCTTCTAAAGAATTTTCTATATTTTTTTTATTATTATCAGATAATTTATTTCCATAATCTTTTAATTGTTTTTCAGTTTGAAATATTTGATTATCTGCTACATTTAATTTATCTATTTCTGATTTAATTTTTTCATCTTTTTTTGCATTTTCTTTTGCTTCTTTTTTCATTTTTTCTATTTCTTCTTGATTTAATCCAGAAGAAGTTTCAATACGTATAAATTGTTCTTTTCCTGTTCCTTTATCTTTAGCAGAAACATTTAAAATTCCATTAGCATCTATATCAAATGTAACCTCTATTTGAGGTATTCCTCTAGGTGCTGGTGGTATATCTACTAAATCAAATCTACCTATTTCTTTATTGTCATTAAACATAGATCTTTCTCCTTGTCCAACACGTATAGTAACTGCAGATTGATTATCTGCTGCTGTGGAAAAAATTTCAGATTTTTTAGTAGGAATAGTAGTATTAGCTTCAATAAGTTTAGTAAAAACACCTCCTAAAGTTTCTATTCCTAAAGATAAAGGAGTAACATCTAATAATAATACATTTTGTACATCTCCGGTTAAAACTCCTCCTTGTATAGCAGCTCCAATTGCTACTACTTCATCTGGATTAACTCCTTTAGAAGGTTTTTTTTTAAAAAAATCTTCTACTTCTTTTTGTACTTTTGGAATACGAGTAGATCCACCTACTAAAATAACTTCATCTATATTTTTTGTAGATAAATTAGCATCTTCTAAAGCTTTTGAACAAGGTTTAATAGAACGTTGTATTAACTTATATGATAATTGTTCAAATTTTGAACGTGTTAAGGTTATTACTAAATGTTTAGGTCCTGATTCTGTAGCTGTAATATATGGTAGATTAATTTCTGTCTGATTAGAAGATGATAATTCAATTTTAGCTTTTTCAGAAGCTTCTTTCAAACGTTGTAAAGCCATAGGATCTTTTCTTAGATCTAATCCTTCTTTAGATTTAAATTCATTAGCTAAATAATCAATAATAATTTGATCAAAATCATCTCCTCCTAAATGAGTATCTCCATTTGTAGAAAGAACTTCAAAAACTCCATCTCCTAATTCTAAAATAGAAACATCAAAAGTTCCTCCTCCTAAATCATATACTACTATTTTTTTATTTTGATTATTTTTATCTAATCCATAAGCTAAAGCTGCTGCTGTTGGTTCATTTATTATTCTTTCTACTTTTAATCCTGCTATTTCTCCAGCTTCTTTAGTGGCTTGTCTTTGTGCATCATTAAAATAAGCAGGAACTGTAATAACAGCTTTTTTTATTTCTACTCCTAAATAATCTTCAGCTGTTTTTTTCATTTTTTGCAAAATCATAGCAGATATTTCTTGAGGAGCATATAATCTTTTTTCTATATCTACTCTAGGGGTGTTATTACTACCTTTAATTACTTTATAAGGAATATGTTTTAATTCTTCAGAAACTTCTGAATACATTCTTCCCATGAAACGTTTAATTGAAAATATTGTTTTTTGTGGATTAGTTACTGCTTGTCTTTTTGCTGGATCTCCTATTTTTCTTTCTCCTCCTTCTACAAAAGCTACTATAGATGGAGTTGTCCTTTTTCCTTCCGAATTTGGAATAACAATAGGATCATTTATTTCCATAACAGCAACACAAGAATTTGTTGTGCCTAAATCTATTCCTATAATTTTACTCATTTTTTATTACGTTTTTTCATATTACAATAGCCTACAATCATTATGCCATAATGAAAAAACACTTTTCAAATTAAATGATATAAAAATTATGACAATAAAAAACTTTTTTTTAAAAAAAAATATGACAAAAAGTCATTTTATCAATTTTTTCAAAATTTCTTATATTACAAAAAATAATAAATATGGATCCGTTAAGTTTTAAAACTGTTTTTATTAAAAAAGATTCTATAAAAAAATCATGGATAATAATGGACGCTACTGATCAAATTTTAGGAAGATTTTCTTCTAAAGTTGCTTATCTTATAAGAGGTAAACATAAATCTTTTTTTACTCCACATATAAATTGTGGAGATCATGTTATAGTTATTAATTCTGACAATATTAAATTAACCGGAAAAAAATGGAATAATAAAATATATATTCGTCATACTGGATATCCAGGAGGAAGAAAAATTACTTCTATTAAAAATTTGTATAAAAAAGATTCAAGAGATATTATATATAAAGCAGTAAAAAGAATGTTACCTAAAAATCGTTTAGGACGTTTAATATTTAAAAATTTACATGTATATAAAAAATCAAATCATAAACATAAAGCTCAAAAACCTAATTTTTTAAAATTGAATTATAAAAATAATGATACATAGTATAGGTAGAAGAAAAAGATCTTTAGCTCGTATTTATTTAAAACCGGGAAATGGATTAATAACTGTTAATTTAAAAAAATTGGATCAATATTTTCCAAAATATGTTCATCAGAAAGTTTTATATCCTATTAAAATTTTAAACCAATTAGATAAATTAGATATAAATATTAAAGTTTTTGGAGGAGGGTTTAATAGTCAAGGAGAAGCCATTCGTCTTGCTATATCTCGTGCACTTTGTCAATTAGATTTAAAAAATAGAAGTAAATTAAAATTTGAAGGATTATTAACACGTGATTCTAGAAAAGTAGAAAGAAAAAAATTTGGTCAAAAAAAAGCAAGAAAAAAATATCAATTTTCAAAACGTTAAATTATTTACTGAAAAAATGGAAATTAATACTAAAGATTTATTGAAAGCTGGTGTACATTTTGGACATATTGTACGAAAATGGAATCCTAATATGCGTTCTTTTATTTTTATGAAAAAAGGAGGTATTCATATTATAGATTTATCAAAAACAATTTTAAAATTAAAAGAAGCTTGTAATGCTTTAGAAGAAATAGTAAAAAATGGTAAAAAAATTTTATTAGTAGGAACAAAAGCTCAAGCTAAAGAAAAAATAGCATTTTATGCTAAGAGTATTAATATGCCTTGTATTACAGAAAGATGGTTAGGAGGATTGCTTACTAATTTCACTACTATTAGAAAATCTGTAAAAAAAATGAATAGTATTGAAAAAATGAAAAAAAATGGAACATTTGATACACTTTCTAAAAAAGAAAGATTATTAATTAATAGGTTATATTCTAAATTATATAAAAATTTAGGAAGTATATCAAATATGAATCAAATACCAGGTGGTATTTTTCTAGTAGATCCAAATAAAGAAAAAATAGCTTTTACAGAAGCTAAAAAACTTAAAATACCTATTTTTGCTATGGTAGATACCAACACAGATCCAAACGGTATTCAATATCCTATTCCTTCTAATGATGATTCTTCTAAGTCTATAAACATTATTTTAGAAGTGATAATAGAATCTATTAAAAATGGTATAACAACAAAAAATGAATATGAAATTACAAATTCATGATAATTTATGAAAGTATCCATTGATAAAATTAATGAACTTAGAAAAATAACAGGAATTGGAATAATGGATTGTAAAGTAGCTTTAATAAATTCTAATGGAAATATAGAAAAAGCTATTTTAATATTAAGAAAAAAAGGAGAAAAAATAGCAGTAGATCGTTCATTATTTCAAATGAAAGAAGGTGCAGTTATTTCTTGTGTTAATTCTGATTATTCCTATGGAACAATCATAGGATTGAGTTGTGAAACTGATTTTCTTTCTAAAAATTTAGATTTTTTAGATTTTTTATCTATTTTATCTAAACAATCATTGTTGTATAATAATAAAAAAGATTTTTTAAATAGTTCATATAAAGATCATAATTATGAATATGAAAATATTGAAAAAATGATTATTAATAAAATGGGAGTTGTAGGAGAAAAATTAGAATTAAAAATTTTTGAAAAAATAATGGCTCCATTTGTAATGGATTATACTCATAATAATAAAATAGCAACATTAATTGGTTTTTCTACTAAAATAGATAAAAATGTTGCAAAAAATATAGCAATGCATGTTACTGCTATGAATCCTATATCTATAGATAAAAATGGAATACCTAATTCTTTAATGAAAAAAGAAATTGAAATTTTTAAAAGTCAAGTGGAAAAAGAAAAAAAACAAGAAAATATAATGAAAAAAATAATCCTGGGAAAAGTAGAAAAATTTATATCTGAAAATACTCTTCTTAATCAAAAATTTATAAAAAATAATAAGATAACAGTTCAAGAATATTTAAAAAAATATAATAATAAATTGAAAATAAATCTTTTTAAAAGAATAAATATTTAGAATAAATTTTTAAATGAGAAAAGTAATTTTAATAATTTTAGATGGATGGGGGATTTCTTCTTCTAAATATCATTCTGCTATTGAACAAGCTAAAACTCCATTTATTGATTTTTGTTATAAAGAAAAACCTTTTAGTAAATTATATGCTTCAGGATCTTATGTTGGATTGCCTAAAAATCAAATGGGTAATTCTGAAGTAGGTCATTTAAGTTTAGGATCTGGACGAAAAGTAATACAAAGTTTAGAAGAAATAGATCAATCTATTAAAAATGGATCTTTTCAAAAAAAGGTAAACAAAATTTTTGATAAAATTATTCTTTATAAAAAAAAAATTCATTTTATTGGATTATTATCTGATGGGGGTGTTCATTCGCATATGAATCATCTTTTTTCTTTAATTAAAATAGCTTATAAAAAAAAAATAAAAAATATTTTTATCCATATTTTTACAGATGGAAGAGATTCATCTCCAAAAAAAAGTATTTCTTATATAAAAAAACTTTTTAAAATAACTAAAAAATATGTAGGAAAATTATCCTCTGTTATTGGAAGATATTATTCTATGGATCGTGATAATCGATGGGAAAGAACTAAAAAAGCATATGATGCTATGGTTTATTCTAAAGGAATTTATACTAATAATATTATTAATTCTATAGAAAAATCTTATAATAATGGTAAAACAGATGAATTTTTATCACCTTTAATAATTATTGATGATAAAGGAATTCCTATTTCTAGGATAGAAAATGGAGATATAGTATTTTGTTTTAATTTTCGTCCAGATCGTTCTAGACAAATTACGGAATTTTTTATTGGAAAAAATTTTTTTTATAACGAAAGAATAAATTTATCTCATTATATAACTATGACTTGTTTTAATTCTAAATATAAAAAAAATGTTTACTCTATTTTTGAAAAAAAAAATTTATCCTACACTTTAGGTGAAGTTTTAGAAAAAGAAGGAAAAAAACAAATACGTATTGCTGAAACAGAAAAATATCCACATGTAACTTTTTTCTTTTCTGGAGGAAGAGAAATTCCTTTTGATAAAGAAATTAGAATTTTATGTGAATCTCCTAAAGTATCTACTTATGATTTAAAACCTGAAATGAGTGCAAAAAAAATTGTAGAAAAAATTATTCCTGAATTAAAAAAAAAAGAATCTGATTTTATTTGTTTAAATTTTGCTAATCCAGATATGGTTGGTCATACTGGAAAAATGATTGAAACAATAAAGGCTTGTGAATATATCGATAAATGTACTAAATTATGTTCTGAAGAAGCTATAAATAATTTTTATACAGTTATTATTGTAGGAGATCATGGAAATGCAGATTATATGATTAATTTAGATGGAACACCTAATACTACTCATAGCACATCTTTAGTGCCTTTTATTCTTTTAGATAAAGAAATAAAAAAACAAAATATTTTATTAAAAAAAATAGGTTCATTATCAAATGTAGCTCCTACTATACTTCAATTAATGAAATTACCTATTCCTACTATTATGAATAGTAGTTCCATGATAATAGATTATAAAAAATAGTTATTATTTTGATACAATTAAAAACTATAGATGAAATTATTTTAATAAAAAAAAGTGCATTTTTAGCTTCTAAAACATTAGGAATGTTAGCTAAAGAAATTAAACCTGGTATTAATACTCTTTATTTAGATAGATTAGCAGAAAATTTTATTCGTGATCATGGAGGAAAACCTGCTTTTTTAGGTTTATATGATTTTCCAAATACTTTATGTGTTTCTCCAAATTATCAAGTAGTACACGGTTTACCTAATCAATATCCTTTATATGATGGAGATGTGTTATCTATAGATTGTGGAGTTTATATGAATGGATTTTATGGAGAACATGCTTATACTTTTGAAGTAGGAAAAGTTTCAAAAGAAACAAAAAAATTTCTTAATTGTTCTAAGAATTCTCTTTATATTGGTCTTTCCAAATGTAAATTTGGAAATAGTATTGGAGATATAGGTTATTCTATACAATCTTATATTGAAAAAAATGGATATAATGTGGTAAAAAATCTTGTAGGTCATGGAATTGGAAAAAAAATGCATGAAGAACCTCAAGTTCCTAATTTTGGTAAAAAAAAAAAAGGTTTAAAATTAAAGAATGGTTTAGTTCTTTCTGTAGAACCTATGATTAATAAAGGTTCTTCTGAAATAGTCTTTCATGAAGATGGATGGACTATTACTACTTTAGATAAAAAAATATCCTCTCATTATGAACATAATATAGCCATTATTGATGGATCTCCTTGTTTACTTTCTACTTTTCGTTATATTTATAAAGAACTTAATATTAAATCATTAGAAGAAGATCCTTTTCAGAATAAAAAAATTCCTAATTACTAAATTTAAAATAAATTTATTTTTTGATTTGTAATTTTTATTAAAAAATATTATAATTTGCATTATAAATCATAGTATATGCCTACTATACAACAATTAATTAGAAAAGGACGTAGTTCAATTTCTAAAAAAAGAAAATCTATTGCCCTAGAATTTTGTCCTCAAAAAAGAGGAGTTTGTACTAGAGTTTATACTACAACTCCTAAAAAACCTAATTCAGCTATGCGAAAAGTAGCTCGTGTTCGTTTTACAAACGGTAGAGAAGTTATTAGTTATATAACAGGTGAAGGACATAATCTTCAAGAACATTCAATAGTATTAGTAAAAGGAGGAAGAGTAAAAGATTTACCAGGAGTAAAATATAAAATAGTTAGAGGGGCTCGTGATGCAGCTGGTGTAAATGGAAGAAAAAAAAGTAGAAGTAAATATGGAGCTAAAATAAATAAAAAAGATTAAAATATTAATGAGAAAAGTTAAAAAAAAAGAAAAAATATATTTTCCTGATCCTAAATTTAATGATCCTCTTGTTACACGTTTTGTTAATCATTTAATGAAAAATGGTAAAAAAAGTGTAGCATATAATATTTTTTATAATTCTATGAAAAAGTTGGATTTAATAAAAAAATCAGAAGATAAATCAGTAATAGAAATATGGAAAGAAGGATTAAAAAATGTAACGCCTCATGTAGAAGTTAGAAGCCGTCGTATGGGAGGATCTAATATTCAGGTTCCAGTTCCTATTTCTTCTAATAGAAAAATAACAAAAGCAATGAAATTATTAATTTCATGTGCTTCTATAAGAAATGAAAAAACGATGGCAAATAAATTAGCTTATGAAATATGGGACGCTTTTCAAGAACAAGGAGAATCCGTAAAAAGAAAAGAAAATATTCATAAAATGGCTGAAGCTAATAAAGCATTTTCGCATTTTAGATTTTAGTTATAATGGAAAAAGATTTAAAATATACAAGAAATATAGGTATTGCAGCGCATATAGATGCAGGTAAAACAACTACTACAGAAAGAATTTTATTTTATACAGGTATTAATCATAAAATAGGAGAAGTCCATGATGGAGCAGCTACTATGGATTGGATGCAACAAGAACAAGAAAGAGGAATAACTATAACTTCTGCAGCTACATGTTGTAATTGGATATACAAAAATAAAAAATATCAAATTAATATCATAGATACTCCAGGTCATGTAGATTTTACAGTAGAAGTGGAACGATCTATGAGAATTTTAGATGGAATGGTTGTTTTATTTAGTGCTGTAGATGGAGTAGAACCACAATCAGAAACAGTATGGAGACAAGCCGATAAATATGGAATACCTAGAATTGCTTTTGTAAATAAAATGGATCGTCAAGGATCTGATTTTTTTAATGTTTGTTCTCAAATACAAAAAATTTTAGGTGCTAATTCAGTTCCTTTACAAATACCTATAGGTAATGAAGAAAATTTTATAGGAGTAGTAGATTTAATATCTAATAAAGCTATAATATGGGACGATCAAAATTATGGAATGACTTATCAAGAAAAACCTATTCCATATGAAATGGTGGATTCTGTTAACGATTATAAAAATAAACTTATAGAAACTTTATCTGAATATGATGATGCAATAATGGAAAAATTTTTATATAACAATCATTCTTCTATATCAGAAGATGATATTATTCATTCTTTACAAAAGAATACAATAAATATGAAAATTATTCCTATTTTATGTGGTTCTTCTTTTAAAAATAAAGGTGTACAAGCTATATTAGATGCTATATGTAGATATTTACCTTCTCCTCTTGATGGAAAAGATGTAGTTGGAATTAATCCTATTAGTAAAACAAAGGAAACAAGAAAACCTAGTGAAAAAGAACCTTTTTCTGCTTTAGCTTTTAAAATATCAAGTGATCCATTTGTAGGACGTTTAGCATTTTTTAGAGTTTATTCTGGAAAAATAGAGTCAGGTTCTTATAGTTTTAATTCAAGATCTGGTAATAAAGAAAGAATTTCTAGAATATATCAAATGCATGCTAATAAACAAAATCCAATAGAAAAAATTGGAGCTGGAGATATAGCTGCTGTAGTTGGTTTTAAAGATATTAAAACAGGAGATACTTTATGTGATGAAAAATATCCAATTTTATTAGAAAATATATCTTTTCCTGAACCTGTAATAGGATTAGCTATTGAGCCTAAATATAAATCTGATATAGATAAAATGAGTTTAGCATTATATAAATTAATGGAAGAAGATCCTACTTTTCAAGTTAAAACGGATAAACATACAGGTCAAACTATTATTTCTGGCATGGGTGAACTTCATTTAGAAGTTATTGTAGATCGTATGAAAAGAGAATTTAAAGTTGAAATTAATCAAGGAAAACCTCAAGTAGAATATAAAGAAGCTTTGACTGATTTAGTAGAACATAGAGAAATTTATAAAAAACAAACAGGTGGTAGAGGTAAATATGCTGATATATTATTTCGATTAGAACCTAGAAATGATGGAAAATTTGGATTAGATTTTATTAATAAAATAAAAGGAGGTAACATTCCTAAAGAATATATTCCATCTATAGAAAAAGGATGTATAGAAATGATGAAAAGTGGACCTTTATCTGGATATGAAATAGAAAGTGCTAAAATAACGATATTGGATGGATCATATCATTCTGTTGATTCTGATCAACTTTCTTTCGAATTAGCAGGAAAATTAGGTTTTAAAGAAGCAGCTAAAAAAGCAAAACCTGTTTTATTAGAACCTATTATGAAATTAGAGGTAATTATTCCAGAAGAAAATATGGGAGATGTAATAGGAGATTTAAATCGTAGAAGAGGATTAATTCAAAATATGATTAATAAAAATAATATTAAAGTTATTCAATCTTTAGTTCCATTATCTGAAATGTTTGGATACGTAACAATATTAAGAACACTTTCTTCTGGTAGAGGGACATCAGTTATGGAATTTTCTCATTATGATATAGTACCAACGAATATTATAGATAATATTATTATAAAAAATCATAATAAAAAAAATAAAAAATAATGGGTCATGATATAAAAATAAAATTAAAATCTTACGATTATAATTTGTTAGATAAATCAGCTGAAAGAATTGTAAATTCTGTATTACCTACAGGAGTAGTGTTAAACGGTCCAGTTCCTTTACCTACTGAAAAAAAAATATTTACAGTATTACGTTCTCCACATGTAAATAAAAAATCAAGAGAACAATTTTTTCTTCCTACTCATAAAAGACTTTTGCAAATTCATAATGCTTCATCTAAAACAGTAGATGCTTTAATGAAATTAGAATTACCTAGTGGAGTAGAAGCTGAAATAAAAGTATAATAAAATAAAATGACTGGATTAATAGGTAAAAACATAGGAATGACAAGTATTTATTTAGATAATGGAGAAAATATCCCATGTAGTATTATAAAAATAGGACCTTGTTATATAGTTCAAATAAAAACAATAGAAAAAGATGGATATTCTTCTATTCAAATAGGAATAGATGAAAAAAAAATTCAAAAAACTAATAAACCTTTAATAGGACATTTTAAAAAAGCAAAATTAACTCCTAAAAAAAAATTATTAGAATTTAAAGGTGTATATAATTTGTATTTAGGAAAAAAAATTAATATAATAGATTTTTTTAAAGAAGGAGATTTAGTTGATGTAAAAGGTATTTCTAAAGGAAAAGGTTTTCAAGGAGTTGTAAAACGATATAATTTTTCAGGAGTAGGAGAAAGTAGTCATGGTCAACATAATCGTTTAAGAGCTCCAGGATCAATAGGAGCAGGATCTGATCCTTCACGTGTTTTTAAAGGTAAAAAAATGGCTGGAAAAACTGGAAATAAAAATGTTACTATTAAAAATTTAAAAATATTAAAAATAGATATTCATCATAATTTTATAATTTTAAAAGGTTCAGTTCCAGGAAATAAAAATTCATATTTAATGATTAAAAAAAAGAAATGGAATTAAAAATTTTGGATATTAAAGGTAATAAAACAGATAAAATAATTGAATTTAAAAAAGATTTTTTTTTAAAAAAATATTATGAACATTCTTTATATTTAGAAATAAAAAGATATTTATTAGCACAACGTCAAGGAACACATAAATCTAAAGAAAGGGGAGAATTATCAGGTAGTACTAGAAAATTACATAGACAAAAAGGAACAGGTGGATCTAGAAAAGGTAATATTAAAAATCCTATTTTTAGAGGAGGTGGAAGAGTTTTTGGACCAAAACCAAAAAAATATATAACTAAATTAAATAAATCTACTAAAAATAAAGTTAGAAAATTTATTATTGAACAAAAATTAATACAAAATAAAATTAAAATTATAGAAAATATAGAATTAAATATACCGAAAACTAAATTTATTTTAAGTTTATTAAAATATTTAAATTTAAATAATCAAAAATCATTGATGGTAGTTGGAAAAACTAATAAAAATTTATATTTATCATCTAGAAATTTAATAAATTTTAAATTATTAAATGTGGACGAATTAGATTGTTTTTCTTTATTAAATTTTCCATATATTATTTTTTCAGAAAATTCTATAAAAAAAATTAAAAAATTTTTATTTCTATAAAATATGATTTTTATTAAACCTTTTTTTACAGAAAAATCTTCCAAAGAAGAAAAAAAAAATTTTTATACTTTTTCTATAAGTAACACAAATAAAAATTATAATAAAATTAAGATAAAAAAAGAATTTGAAAAAATATTAGGTTTTTCTATTAAAAATATTAGGACTATGATTTATCCTAGAAAAGATAAATCTAAATATACTAAAAAAGGATTTCTTTATGGAAGAACTAATAAAATAAAAAAAGTAATTGTTCAATTTAATAAAAATCAAAAAATTGATTTTTTCAATAAAAAAGAAATTTAATGTCTATAAAAAAATTAAAACCTATAACTCCTGGTCAACGTTTTAGAATAGTAAATTGTTTTGATCAAATTACAACTTCTAATTCTGAAAAAATTTTAACTAAAGGAAAATCTAAGTCTGGAGGTCGTAATAATACTGGTAGAATGACTATACGTTATTTAGGAGGAGGACATAAAAAAAAATATAGAATAATTGATTTTAAAAGAAGAAAATTTGGAATTTATGCTATTATAAAATCTATAGAATATGATCCTAATAGATCTTCTTTTATAGCTTTATTACATTATAAAGATGGAGAAAAAAGATATATTATAGCAATGGATGGTTTTAAAGTAGGACAAAAAATTATTTCTGGAAAAAAAATTCCTTTTAATATTGGAAATTCTACTTTTTTAAGTGAAATACCATTAGGTACTACTATTTCTTGTATAGAACTTAGACCTGGTCAAGGAGCTAAAATAGTAAGAAGTGCAGGCTCTTTTGCTCAATTATTTGCAAAAGATGGAAAATATGCTAGTATTAAACTCCCTTCAGGAGAAATTAGAATGATTATGGTTACATGTATGGCCACTATAGGAGTAGTATCTAATCCAGATCATCAATTAGAAACATATGGTAAAGCAGGAAAAAGTAGACATTTAGGAAAAAGACCTAGAACTAGAGGTGTTGCTATGAATCCTGTAGATCATCCTATGGGAGGAGGAGAAGGAAAAGCATCAGGAGGAATACCTAGAAGTAGAAAAGGAAAATATTCTAAAGGATTTAGAACTCGTTCAAAAAGAAAACATTCTAATAAATATATCTTACAAAGAAGAAAAAAATAAAATTATGGCAAGATCTTTAAAAAAAGGTCCATATGTATCTCAAAAATTATATAAAAAAGTATTAAAAAATATAAAAAATGAAAAAAAAACAGTTATTAAAACTTGGTCTAGACCATCTACTATTTTACCTGATTTTGTAGGACATACTTTTGCAGTACATAATGGAAAACAATTTATTAATGTATATATTACGGAAAATATGATAGGACATAAATTAGGTGAATTTTCACCTACTCGTGTTTTTAGAGGACATTCAGGATCTAAAAATAAGTTAAAAATAAAAAATTAATAATTTTTATTTTGAGAAATGAATACGAAAAAAAAATTAAATATAGTTTCTGCTTCTTTAAATAGAGTAAGAAGTTCTCCAAGAAAAATACGATTAATTGCTAATTTAATTCGTAATAAAGAAATACAAAATGCTTTAGATATATTAACATATAGTAATAAAAAAAAAATATCTATTTTTTTAAAAAAATTACTTCTTTCTTTATTATCAAATTGGAAAATAAAATATAATAATAAATATTCAGATAATGATAAATTTTTATTTATAAAAAATATTCAAGTAAATCAAGGAAAAACTTTAAAAAGATTACGTCCTGTTCCTCAAGGAAGAGGTCATAGAATAAGAAAGAGATCAAGTCATGTTATAGTTTTTTTAGAAAATAGAAAAGAAATGTAAATATATGGGACAAAAAACAAATCCAATAGTTAATCGTCTTGGAATTATAATTGGATGGCAATCTAGTTGGTGTAATAATTATAAGGATAGAATTCAAGAAGATTTTAAAGTTAGAAGATATATAGAAGCTAGATTTCCAAAAGGAATAGTTTCTCGTATTTTTATAGAAAGAACTTTAAAATTTATTACTATAACAATTAGAACATCTAGACCTGCTCTTGTTATTGGAAAAGGTGGAGATGAAGTAGATACAGTTAGAAAAGAATTAAAAAAGCTTACTAAAAAAGAAGTTCAAATTAATATATCTGAGGTAAAAAGACCAGAATTAGATGCTCCATTATTGGCAAAAGGTTTAGTTAGACAATTAGAAAATAGAATATCTTATAAAAAAGCAATAAAATTATCTATTATTGCTGCTATGAGGATGAATGCTCAAGGAATAAGAATTCAAATATCTGGAAGATTAAATGGATCAGAGATGGCTAGATGTGAAACTTATAAAGAAGGTAGAATTTCTCTTGGAACTTTTAGGGCTGATGTAGATTATCATGTAGATGTAGCACATACTGTTTATGGTAGTATAGGAATTAAAGTTTGGATAATGAAAGGAGAAATATATGGAAAAAGAGAATTATCTCCATTATTAGGAATACAAAGAAAACAAAAAGGTTATTTAAAAAAAAGAAAACAATAAATTATTTTGTAATACAAAATTATGTTGCAACCAAAAAAAACAAAATATAAAAAACAACAAAAAGGTAGAATACGTGGAAATTCTAAAAAAGGAACTTCTTTATCAAGAGGTTTATATGGAATAAAATCTTTAGAAGGTGCTTGGATTAGTTCTAGACAATTAGAAGCGGCACGTGTTGCTGCTACTAGATATATGAAGAGAGAAGGACAATTATGGATTAATGTTTTTCCTGATAAACCTGCTACAAAAAAACCGCAAGAAGTTCGTATGGGAAAAGGGAAAGGACCAGTTGAATTTTGGGTATCTGTAGTTAAAGCAGGAAAAATTTTATTTGAAATAGATGGAGTAGATATGAAAATAGCTAAGGAAGCTTTAAGATTAGCAGCTCAAAAACTTCCTATAAAAATAAAATTCGTTGTTTCTAATGCAATAAAATGAAAAATATAAAAAATCTTTCAATAAAGAATTTGATTGAAAAAATAAAAATAAATGAAAATAATTATCAAAATATAAAATTTAATCATTCTATAAAAATGAATAAAAATCCTATGATTATAAGAATATTAAGAAAAAATATTGCTAGATTAAAAACTGAATTAAATAAGAAAATAAATGATAGAAAATCATAAGTATGTTCATAGAAATAAAAGAAAACAAAAACAAGGAATAGTTATAAGTGATAAAATGCAAAAAACAGTTATAGTATCTGAAACAAAAAAAGTAAAACATAAATATTATGGAAAAAGTATTATTAAGAAAAAAAAATATATGGTTCATGATGAAAAAAATATATCTAAAAATGGAGATAAAGTAAATATTATGGAAATACGTCCTATGAGTAAGAATAAATGTTGGAGATTAATTTCTATTTTAGAAAAAAAATAAAAAATATGTTACAACAAGAATCTAGATGTAGAGTATCAGATAATACAGGAGCAAAAGAAGCTTTAATTATTAGAGTTTTAGGTGGAACTAAAAAAAGATATGCTTCATTAGGAGATTCAGTAGTTATTACAATAAAAATAGCAGTATCTGGAAGTTCTACTATTAAAAAAGGACAAATATCTAAAGCTGTTATTATTAGAACAAAAAATAGAATTAGAAGAAAAGATGGATCTTATATAAGTTTTGATGATAATGCATGTGTATTAATAAATACATCTGGAGAAATGTTAGGTACAAGAGTTTTTGGTCCAGTAGCAAGAGAACTTAGAGAAAAAGAATATATGAAAATAATATCTTTAGCCCAAGAAGTTTTATGAAAAAAATAAAAAAAGAAGATAAAGTATTAATTTTATCAGGAAATTATAAAGGAACTGAAGGTATTGTTTCAAAAATTTTTACTAAAAAAAATAAAGTTATTATAAGAGGATTAAATATAGTAAAGAGGCATACTAAACCTAATGCAAAAAATCCTAAAGGAGGAATTATAGAAAAAGAAGCTCCTATACATATATCTAATTTAAAAAAAATAATAGAAAGTAAAGTAGTAGAGGATAAAGTAAAAGTAATAGAAAGTAAAGTAGTAGAAGATAAAGTAGTAGAGGATAAAGTAGTAGAGGATAAAGTAGTAAAGGATAAAGTAGTAAAGGATAAAGTAGTAGAAGATAAAGTAGTAAAGGATAAAGTAGTAGAGGATAAAGTAGTAGAGGATAAAGTAGTAGAGGATAAAGTAGTAGAGGATAAAGTAGTAGAGGATAAAGTAGTA
>NZ_CP059219.1:0-26194 GCF_014252395.1 Blattabacterium cuenoti | reverse complement strand
AGAAAAAATTGAAGGAATTAGTGCAATTATAGGAAATGAAATTATTTTAGATTCTGAAATAAAAAATCAAAAAAAAGTTTCTAATACTTTAGATGATCTTTTAATTCAAAAATTGATGCTTTTTTACGCAAAAAAAGATCCAGATATAATAAATAATGATCAAGAATTAAAATTAAAAATTCAAGATTTTATTTCAAGTATAAATAAAAAATATATAAATAAAGAATTATTTGAAGAATTAATTGAAACAATTAAAAACAATTATTACATAGAAAAATTTTATCAAAAAATAACAGATAATATAGATGTAACTCCTGAACAAATAAAAAATTTTTATAAAAAAAAAAGACCTTATATACCAAAAAAAATATGTATTTCTTATATAACTTTTTATCCAAAAAAAAATGAAATAAATAGAGAAAAAAATATATTACTTTTAAAAAAAATAAAAGAAGAAATACATTCTGACATTGATTTTTCTATTAAAGCTATTTTATTTTCTGAAGATGAATACTCAAATATAAATGGAGGATTAATTAAAAATATTTTGATAGATGATCTTTCTAAAGAATTCAAAAATATAATTTTATCTTTAAAAGAAAAAGAAATATCTAATCCTTTTGAAACAAAAAAAGGATTTCATTTAATAAGATTGGAAAAAAAAAGAAAAAATGAAATAGATATAAGACATATATTAATTAAACATAAATATTCAAAAAATTTGAATAAAAATAAAATAAAATCATTTATAAATTTAGTTAAAAAACGTCTTACTTATAAAAAAATAGATTTTGAAACAATTTGTAAAGAAAAAAATAATATAGTAGAATCTTTTTTTCAAAAAAAAATTTGTATTGAAGAGAATCAACTTTCTGAAAAAATGAAAAAAATATTACGTTTTTTAAAAAAAGGAGAAATAACAAAACCTTATAAAGAAATTATAAATGGAAATATGACTTTTTTTATTATTAAATTATTAGATATAATACCTCATCATCCTGTTTCTTTTGAAAAAAATTATCCATACTTGGAGTATTTTGTAAAAAAAATTACAAAAAAAAATAAAATAAAAAATTGGTATGAAAAAACTATTAAAAATACTTATACAAAAATTAACCGTTTTTAATTTTTTTATTGTATAATCCAGCATAATATCCATTTAATTGAATCAATTCTTTATGAGTTCCTTTTTCAACTATATATCCTTTTTTAATAGCTAATATTTTATCAGAATTTTCTACTAATGTAGAAAGACGATGAGTTATAATAATAGAGGTTTTATGTTTTGTTAAAAAATATGTAGAATTATAGATCATTTTTTCTAATTCTTTATTTAAAGAAGAAGTAGCTTCATCTAATATAAGTATAGAATAAGGATGCATTTGAACTCTTAAAAAAGAAATTAATTGTTTTTCTCCAACTGAGAGTAAACTTCCTTTTTCTTTTACTATAAAATGATATCCATTAGGTAATGATTTAATAAAATTATGAATTCCTATTTTTTTTGCCATATTTTCTATTTTTTCTATATCAATAGAAGGGTTTCCTAAAGAAATATTATTAATAATAGAATCATTAAATAAAAAAGGATCTTGTGTTACTATTCTTATATGAGATCTTAAATTTTTAAGTTCTATATCTTTAATATAATGTCCATCAATTAAAATACTTCCTTTTTCAATTTCATAAAATCTAGAAACTAAATGAATAATTGTAGATTTACCAGATCCAGTAGATCCTACTATAGCTATTTTTTCTCCTGGTTTAATTTCAAAAGATATTCCATTTAAAATTTTTTCATTTTTTATATATGAAAAATGAACATTATTAAATATAACATGTCCTCTTAATTTTTTAAAATGTAAATTTCCTTTATTAATAATTGTATCATTTAAATTTAATATATAAAATATACGTTCTATACCAGCTATTCCCCTTTGTATAATATTAAATCTATCTGCTATTTGTCGCATAGGACGAAAAAGAAGATAAATAAAAAAAATAAAGGCAATAATTTGTCCTGGTTGAATATTTTTTTTTTCTATTGCATAAATGCCTACATAAAATATTACAATACCTATTGTAAATGCAGAAACTAATTCTACTATTGGAAAAAAGATAGAAAAATAAAAAATAGTTTTAAAATGTGCATTCATTAATTGATAATTAATAGATCTAAATTTTAAGTATTCTTCTTTTTCTTTGTTAAATAATTGAATAATAGACATTCCTAGTATATTTTCCTGTAAAAAACTATTTAATCTAGAAGTTTGTATACGTTCCTCATGAAAAGTTTTTTTCAATATTTTTTGAAAAAAACGAGTGATGATATACATAAAAGGAAGAGTAATGAAAACAATAAAAGAAAGTTTTTTATGTACTGTATACATCATTATTATGATCATAATAATTCTTAAAACATCTCCAGAAACAAGTAATATTCCATCATTAAATATTACAGTTATAGTTTCTATATCAGAAACGGAATAAGATATTATCTTTCCTATTGGAGTTTTATTAAAAAAAGTATTTTTAAAATATAACAATTTTTCAAATAATTGAATTCTTATTTTTTTAATTACATTTTGTGCTAATACATTAGATAAATACAATAAAATAAAATGAAATAAACTTTCTAAAAAAAGTAGAAAAATAATCAATATTAATATCTTTTTAAGACCAAGTAAATTTTTATAAAGAATAAAACAATCTATAGCTTTTTGTATTAATTTAGGACGATAAGCAGAAATAAAAGATATTAATATAGACGTAATAATTATCGATATTAGAATAAATTTATAATCTAAACTAATTTTAAGAAGTTGTTTTAAGGATGATTCTTTTTTTTTATTCTTTATCATAAAAAATATCTTCTGGATAAAGAATTTTTGTAAGAAATAAACCACATGCAGGAACTATTGGACTACAATAATTATTATTTTTTGATTCTATTATTTTTATAAATTCATTAATACTAATTTTTTTTCTTCCTACATCAATAATTGTTCCTATAATTGACCTTACCATAGATCTTAAAAATCTATTAGCTTCAATAGTGAAACAAAAAATATTATTTCTTTTATACCAAAAAGCATTATTAATTTGACATATATTGTTTTTTTTTATTGTTTTTTTTTTACAAAAAGAACTAAAATCTTTGTATTGTATTAATTTTTGAGAAGCAAGATTCATTAAATCAATATCTAAAATATAAAAACAATACCATGAAAAATCTTGATTAAATGGTTTTTTTTCAGATGTTAAATAATATTTATATGTTCTACTGATAGCATTAAATCTAGCATGAATATTATTTTTTACTGGTAATATTTTAAAAACTTGAATAGATTTAGGTAAAAAAATGTTTAACTTATATATAAAATTATTATCTATTTTTTTTTCATAATCAAAATGAGCAAACATTTGTTTAGCATGTACTCCTTTATCTGTTCTTCCAGCTCCTATTACATTTATATTTTTTTTTAATAATTTGGATAAACAAAATTCTAATTTTTCTTCTACTGTAATTACTTTTTTTTGTATTTGCCATCCATAAAAATATTTTCCATTATAAGCTAATTCAATAAAAAATCTCAATTACATTATTTTTTTTTAAGTTGATTTAAACTTTCAATGATAATGGAACATCCTTTTTGTATTTCTTCTTTTGTTATGGTTAATGGAGGAGTAATACGTAAAGAATTTTTATGAAATAAAAAACGAAATAATATTAATCCTTTTTCTAGGCAAATTTTTAATAATTTTTCCACTAAATTTTCAGTTACTAATTCAAAAGATAAGAGTAATCCTTTTCCTTTAATATTTTTTATTTCATCATGTATTAAATATTTTCTAATCCAATTTTCTTTGATAGAAACTTGTTCTATTATATTAGAATTTATAAGTTGATTTATAGTAGCTAAGGAAGCAGATGCAGAAATAACATGACCTCCAAAAGTAGTTAAATGACTTAAAGGAACTTTATCGCAAAAAGTTCTCATTATTTTATTAGATGATATAAATCCACCAATAGGCATTCCTCCTCCCATTCCTTTTCCCATTATTAATATATCAGGTACTATTCCATAATGTTCAAAAGAAAAAAATTTACCCGTTCTACCAAATCCAGTTTGTACTTCATCTAAAATCATTAAAACATTTTTTTTATTACATTCTTTTCTCACTTCTTTTAAATAATCTTTATTAGGTAATATTATTCCAGCAGAACATTGAATTGTTTCTAAAATAATACAAGCTGTTTTTTCTGTAATAGAAGATATTAATTCTTTTATATGATTAAATTTTATAAATTTTATTAAAGGAAGTAATGGTCTAAATGGTCTTTTATTTTCTTCATTACCCATTATACTTATAGATCCATGAGTGCTTCCATGATAACTCCATTTACAGGAAATAATTTCTTCTTTTCTAGTATAAGACTTCGCTAATTTTAAAGCTCCTTCTACAGCTTCAGTCCCTGAATTTACTAAATAAGTATTATTAAGTGGATATGGAGTATTTTCTGCTATTTTTTTACAAAGATTTACACAAGGATTGTGTATAAACTCTCCATACACCATAGTATGTAAATATTTATCTACTTGTTCTTTTATCGCTTTTTTTATTTTTTTGTTACCATGTCCCAATATATTTACAGAAATACCTGCTACAAAATCTAAATATTGTTTTCCATCTTTTCCATAAATATAAGCACCATCAGCATGATCCACTATAATTTTCATAGGATATGGAGTAACTTGAGCTTGATATTGAATAAAATCATTTTCTAATTCATTCATAAGAATTTAATTTTATTTTTTTTATTTTTTCTATTTCTAATAAATTTTCTTTTCTATACTTTTCTATTTCCTCATATATAATAAAATTTTTAATTTTTTTAGGTTTTTTTTTCCAAAAAAAATTAGGAATAAAAAATAATTTTTTTATATTTTTTACGGGAATTAATTCAGATAAAATAGGTTCTGTAGAATATATTTTTTTAATTTTTTTTCCTTGATATAAATCCAAAGATAATGTTCCATAAGAAGATTTATTAATTATTTTAATATCTTTAGAAGGATAAAGAAAAAAAATACTATTAACATTTCCTTGAATTAATATTTTTTCTAAAATATTTTCTTTAAAAAAACCTGTAATAATATCTCCTCCTATTTGATTAAAATCATTATTATTTATTTTTTCTATATAAGATGCATTTTTTATAATTTTTATTTTTTTTAAAAAATTGTTATTAAAATAAATAAAAATGGAATTTCCCATAATTTGTTGGTTATTGAACCAAATAATAGGATTACCATCAAGTTTTATGAACTTATCTGATAATTTATAATGTAAAGAATTACATATTATTTGAATATTATTATTTAATAAATAACTTTTAACTAAAAAAGCTTGAATTAAATAATCTTTTTTTAAACTGATTTTTAATTTATCAGAATAAATAACAATAGGTTTTTTTTTAAATATTTTTATTATTTTTACATTTTTTTTTAAAATAAAAGAATTGTAGTTTAAATTCAATTCTCCATATCCTCCTATTAATAAATATTTATTTGTTTTATCTTCTAAAATAATATTTTTAATAAATCCATATTTTTTTTTTTGATCGAAAAAAAAATATTTTACTTTTAAAATTTTATCATTATAATGTATACGACTATATTTAAATACAAAAATTTCTTTTTTAAGAAAAAAATATGCTTTATCAGCATAAATAAAATTATTAATTTTATCATTCTGTATTATAATAATAGGATGACAAAAATTTATTTTTTTTTGTTGTTTAGGGAAATATTCTAAAAAATTAGAATATACTGTATATTTTTTAGTAATTAATTTTACTCCATATTTAAGTTCTACTTTTTTTTTAAGAATAAAATAATAACCTTCTTTGCTAGATATATTCAACTTCCCACAAGTAATAATACTTTTATTTTTATAATAAATTTTTTGAGTTTTCAAATCATATACTAAAGTATTAGTATTTAATTTAAAATCATCTAAAAATAAAACTACATTATTGATAGCTTGAAATATTTTTTTTCTAAAATTATAAATAATATCATTTGACATTAATTTTATTTTTCCATAAAATAATGTTACTCTACCTGATAATTTAAAATATTCTTCTGTATATTCTATTTTTTTAGAAAAAATTTTATTTTCTCCTTTTTTTATTTGAACATTTCCATATCCATAAAACTTATTATTTTTTTTATAAAAAAAAGCTCGATCACAATAAATATGATATTTTTTATATTTCATGTGAACATTTCCTAAAAAAAAAACTTTATCTACATCATTTTTTTGAATATAATCAGCATGAATAAGTTCTATAATTTTTTTCTTTTTTTCATAAGAAAAAACTCTATAATTCACATATATTAATGGAATAATAAAAAATAATAAAAAAAAATATTTCACTATATCATATACTTTTATATCAATTTTTATATGCTATTAAAGATATTTCTATATTAGCATTTTTTGGTAATCCAGAAATTTGTATAGTTTCTCTAGCAGGAAAATCATTTTTATGAAAAAATTCAGAATAAACTTCATTTATTTTAGAAAAATGATTCATATTTTTTACAAAAATAGAGGTTTTTATTACATTTTTAAAATGTAATCCATTTTCTTTAAGAATAAATTTTAAATTTTCCATTATTTTTCTAGTTTCTATTTCTATAGAATCAAAAACTAATTTTCCAGTTTTAAAATCTATAGCTATTTGACCAGAAACAAATAAAAAATTATCTACAAGAACACAAGTACTATATGGTCCATAAGAAGGAATTTTTTCTATTGAAATTTTTTTTAGTATCATCATATTTTATTTTTAGTTTCACTATATTGTATTAATTTACTTAAATTAGGATCTTTAATTCCAATAAAAAAAGACCAAGAAGAAGTTTCCGGTGACCAATTAAAACTCATTTGAAAACTTCTTAAATCTCTATAGAAAGTAATATTAGAAAATATTATTTTATTATTGATTATATTATAATCTGTTTCAAGATTAATTTTCCAATATTTTGTTATATTTATAGAACCATTTACTTTTATAAAGGTGTTAAACGTTTTTATTTTATTTAAATCATTTTTATAATTAGAATTCAAATAAAAATTAAAATTCAATGGAATTGAATATTTTGCATAACCTTTATCATCAAAAAAAAAGTAATCATAACGATTTTTTCCTTTTTTATATCCATTTTTTATAGGTAAAAAAATTTTATCATAATTGTATGAAAAAGAAAAATCAAAATACATCATATTATTTTTATTTTTTTCTTTTTTTTGTTGTACTCCTCCTTTATATTTTATTTCTAAGTCTTTTGTAAAATAAGTTTCTCCTGTAAAATATAATTCATTCCATTTTATAAAATTTTTATCAAAAAAAAATGAATAAACTAACTTAAAATCTTTTATAATTTTATAATTCAAATCATTTGTATCTTTTACATACAAATTATTATTTAATGTAAAATTTATTTTTTTTTGATAAAAATTTTTTTCTTCATCATATAAAATAGGGGATAAATATTTTGTATATAAAGATAATATAGGTTCTATTTGATGTAAAAAAATATTTTTTTTAATTTTAAAAATTTTATTTAATGAAATAGATATTATATCTGTTGATAAATCTATTTGTTGAAAGCTATAAATATCTTTTTTTCTAAAATTCCATGTATAAAATTCATTATAAAATACTTTTGGATAAATTTTAAAATAAGGATAAAAAATATAAAAAAAAGTATCCATATTTATACTATGACAAAATTTAGTATAAAAATCTCTTTTTTTAAAAAAATTGATATAATTATGAATAGAGAGTTTATTATCTATTACTAGATTATGTAATAATAGATTTTTTTTATTATAAAAAAATCTATTACTAGTATAAAAAATAAATTCTGGAATGATAAATTCTATTCCCATTTTTTTTTCATATTCTTTTTGTATCATATAAGCATTCATAAATAAAAAATTATTATAAAAACTTTTTTTTAGCGTTATATATGATAAAAGTTTATTTTCATTTTGAATTGGATTCAATATATTTTTATTATAATTGACATCAGTGTTGAAATCTATTCCCATATCAGATTTAAAATCAGTATTATGTTTCCAATGAAATTGATAATCTTTTTTTTTATTATTCTCAATTTGATAATTAAAATCTAAAAATCCATCATAAAAATATTTCAGTTTATATTCTATTCTTGTTTTTAATTTCCATTTTTCCATATTATATATGGAACTGGATATTTTAAAATTTAAAAAATTAGAAATTGGAAAAAATAATCCTATATTTTCCATGTAAATTTTTTTATTTATAATTCCTACTTTAGGATAAAGTATTCCATAAGAAGCTGCATCCAATTTTTCTTTTATAGGAATATATAAAAATGGTAAAAATATAGGCATTGGAACCTTGTACCAATATAAAAAAACTGGTCCTGAAAAAATATATTTTTTTGAATTAAAAAATTTTACATAATCTGTTTTTAAATAAAAATCTGGATTTTTATCTTTTCCTTTTATAAAAAAAGGATCTGATATATATGTTACTTTTTTCAAAGTAATATTATTATTATTTGTTTCAATCTTATCTGCTATAATAATATTATTTTTATTTTGCATATAAAAATCTTGAAATTCTCCTTTTTTATTATTAAAATTTATGTGAACTTTACTAAAAATAGATTGATGGTTTTTTTGTTGTAAAAAAATAGGTTTTTCTTTTTTAGTAGCATATAAATCTCCATTTTTCCAATTAAATTCAATAGAATCTGCTTGAATTTTTATATCAGAATATTCTATAGAAGCATTACCTTTTAAATAAATTTTACCTTCTTCTACATTGTGCTCTTGTATATTTGATTTATATTTTACAGTATCTTTTAAATTTAAAAAAGAAAAAGAATTATTTATCTGTTTATTATCTTCTTTTTTTACTTCATTAGATAATGCACAGAAAATAAATGAATAAAAAATATAAAAAAATATAATTTTTTCCATATTATGGAAAATAGTTTTTTTTATCTATTTTATGTTTATGAAAATTTTCTATCTTTTTAACCATCAATTTATCTATACATAATCCTAATATTTCTATAATTTTCAAATTAAATATAGGATGATTTTTATTTGGTGTTATTTCACACATAGGTTCCAAAACAAATCGTCTTAAGTGTAATAGAGGATGTGGAATATTTAAAATAGAACTATATATTATGATGTTATCATAAAACAAAATATCTATATCTATTTCTCTATTTTTATATTTACCTTTTATTTCATTTTTATTTCTTCCCATTAATAATTCTATATCAATAATATTTTCTAAAAGGTTTATAGGAGAATGAAAAGTTTTGACATATAAAACTCTATTATAAAATAAAGATGTTTTTTTTTTCATATTCCATGCTTCACTTTCAAAATAAGAAGATTTTTGAATTATTTTTCCAATTTTTTTAGAAATCAAAACGTAAGAATTATCCAAATATTTTTTTTTATCTCCTTTATTACTTCCTTGTAATAAAAAAACATTATGTACCTCCAAAAGAAAAAATTTAAATAATTTAATATACTGAAAAACTGTTATTTTTATTTAAATTAGGTGATATTTTCATAAAAAATATATTAATGGGATTAGTAGTAGATTTTATGAAGAATTTTTTTACTCAAGAAATAGCTATAGATTTAGGAACAGCTAATACACTTATTATGCATAATAATAAAGTAATAGTAGATTTACCTTCAATAATAGCTATAGATGTTAGAACAAAAAAAGTATTAGCCGTAGGAGAAGAAGCTAAACAAATGCAAGGTAAAACTCATGATAATATAAAAATATATAAACCATTAAAAGATGGAGTAATTGCAGATTATCAAGTAGCAGAACTTATGATAAGGGAATTTATCAAAAAAGTTCCAGGAATAAATAATAAACTTTTTACACCATCATTAACAATGGTTATTTGTATTCCATCTGGTATTACAGAAGTAGAAAAAAGAGCAGTTAAAGATTCTGCTCAGCATCTTAATGCAAAAGAAGTTTATCTTATTGAAGAACCTATGGCAGCTGCTATAGGTTCAGGTATTTCAGTAACTAAAGCAGAAGGAAATATGATTATTGATATAGGAGGGGGGACTACAGAATGTGGTGTTATAGCTTTAGGTGGAATAGTTTGTCAAAAATCTATAAAAATAGCAGGAGATGTTTTTACTAATGACATAGCTTACTTTCTTCGTACTAAATACAATTTGTATATTGGAGAAAGAACTGCTGAAAAAATAAAAATAGATATAGGAGCTGCTATGAAATCTATTGATTCTCCTCCTGAGGATATACAAATACAAGGTAGAGATCTACCTACAGGAAAACCTAAAGAAATGAATATTTCTTATGAAGAAACTATTCCTGCACTTGATAAATCTATTTTGAGGATTGAAGATGCAGTAATGGAAACTCTTTCTAGAACACCTCCAGAATTAGCTGCAGATATTTATAAAACAGGAATTTATATGGCTGGAGGAGGCTCTCTTTTAAGAGGTTTAAATAAAAGATTATCGAATAAAACTGGTCTACCTGTTTATTTAGTAGAGGACCCTTTAAGAGCAGTAGTGAAAGGTACTGGAGTGGCGTTAAAAAATATCGATAAATTTACATTTTTAATGAAATAGGATAGTAGATAAAAATCTTATGCGTGAATTCTTTAATTTATTTTTGAAATGTCGTTTTTTTATTTTCTTTTTATTACTGGAATTTTCTGCTATTTTTCTTTCTTTTTCAAATACAAAATTACATCAATATATTTATGCAGGATCTTCTCATTTTATAATTGGAAAAATATACGAAACTATTTATAATTTTCGTAGTTATTTTTTGTTAGAAATTGAAAATAAAAAACTTTTAAATGAAAATAAAGAATTACGTAATACACTATTATCTTATAAAATAAAAAAAATATCTAAAGATTTTAAAGAAGAAGATGTAATTTATTTACAACAATACACTTTTACACCTGTACAAATTATAAATAACAGTATTTACGAACAAGACAATTATATAACTATAAATAAAGGAAGTATAGATGGTATTAAACCTGATATGGGAATCATACTATCTGATGGAATAGCTGGAATTATTATAAAAACTTCTCCACATTTTAGTATAGCAATTTCTCTTTTAAATACAAAAATTAAAGTGAATGCTAGATTAAAAAAAAATAAATATTTTGGAACACTTAGTTGGGATGGATTAGATCATGAATATGCTGTTCTATATGATATTCCTAGACATTCTTATATTCATAAAGGGGACATTGTAGAAACAGATGGCAAATCTGTTACCTTTCCTGAAGGAATATCAATAGGTAGAGTTTATTCTTATAAATTCGATGAAGAACATGCTAATTATGTAATTAAAGTAAAATTGATAGCTAATTTTGCTACTATAGAAAATGCTTATGTTGTAAAGAATTTTTTTAAGAAAGAATGGGAAAATATTCATAAAGTTGAAAATAACTAATGAATTTTATTATTTACGTGTTTTATATTTTTATACTTTGTTTAATTCAAATATCAATATTTAATTTTTTTATTTTTCTAGGAGGACATTATTTATTATATATATATGTTATTTTTATTTTAATACACTCATATAATAGTAATAAATATATATTTCTATTTTTATCCTTTATTATTGGTTGGATTATTGATCATTGCATGAATACTGGAGGAGTTCATGCTTTTTCTACTACTTTATCTGCTTTTTTAAGAGTAAATTTTTTACAATTTTTTGATGGAAAAAATTTCAATAATTTAAACAGAAATAATTTTTCAATTTATGAATTACCATTTATTAGGAAAATATTTTATATATTTTCATTAGTTATTACACATCATTTTTCTTTATTTTTATTAGAATCATTAAAAACTAATTTTTTTAATAAAATTTTTTTATTAAAAACAATATTTAGCAGTAGTTTTACAACTATTTTATGTATTATATATTTTTTCTTTAGAAAAAGAAAACATTGAAGAAATTATATAAATTTTATATTTTATTAGGTTCTGTAGGTCTTATTTTTATAATAAGACTTTTTTACATACAAATATATACTGAAAAATATATTTTAAATGCTTTTAATACCTCAATAAAACAGGAAATTATTATTCCTGAAAGAGGGTCTATATTTGATAGAAACGATAATTTATTAGTTTTCAATAAATCAATTTATGAATTGATAGTAATACCAATTCTTATTGATGAACATTTTAATATTATAGAGTTTTGTAATCTTATAGGGATTAAAAAAAATACTTTTTACAAAAATTTAGAAAAAGCTAAAGCTTATTCTAAATATTTACCATCTGTATTTATACCTTTTATTTCAAAAGAAAAATTTGCTACTATACAAGAAAAACTTTATAAATATAAAGGGTTTGATTGGACAAAACGTTCTCTTAGAGATTATAGAGTAGAAAGTTCATTTAATATATTAGGATATATAGGAGAAGTAACTCAAAAAGATATTAAAAAGGAATCTAATTATTATCAAAGAGGTGATTTTATTGGTTGGGCTGGAGTAGAAAAATCTTATGAAAAGATATTAAGAGGAAAAAAAGGTTTAAAATATTGGATTAGAGATAGAAAAGGTTGCATAATTAGTAGTTATAATAATAAAAAAAATAATATAAAAGCTATTAGTGGAAATGATATTTCTTTAACTATAGATTGGAATTTGCAAAATTATGCAGAACAACTTATGTTTCAAAAAAAAGGAGGAATAGTAGCTATTAATCCTAAAAATGGAGAAATTTTATCTTTAGTTTCCAGTCCGATAAACAATCCTAATTTATTTGTAGGAATAAATCGTTCTAAAGAATTTAGAAGATTAATGAAAAATACTATAGATAATCCTTTATTCGATAGAACTACACAAGCTAGATATCCTCCTGCATCTCCATTTAAATTACTTACAGAATTAGCAGGTTTGCAAATGGGAGTTGTAGATATTAAAACTACTTTTATATGTTATAAAGGATTTAGATATGGAAAAAAAAGGATACACTGTCATTCAGGCATTCATGGAATACCTATAGGTGTGGAAACTGCTGTTGCTGTTTCTTGTAATAATTATTTTGCTCAAGTATATAAACGTGTTATTGAAAAATATCCTAAAAATTTAACTAAGGGAGTTAATGAATGGAGTGATATTGTAAAAAGTTTTGGATTTGGTAATTATTTATATAATGATTTAGCTACAGGAGAGAAAGGAGTAATTCCTTCTGGAGATTTTTATAATAAAAAATATGGAACCACAAAATGGAATGCTATTACTATTATTTCTAATAGTATAGGTCAAGGAGAAATTAATGTAACTCCAGTACAATTAGCTAATATGGTTTGTGCTATAGCAAATAAAGGTTTTTTTTATACTCCACATATTGTAAAACGAATAAATCATAAATCCATATCTAATCCTAATTATACAAAAGCTAAACATACGAAAGTAGAAAGAAAATATTTTAATTTAATTGTTAATGGAATGGAAAAAGTTTTTATAATTGGTACTGGAAAAACTTTTAAATCATCAGATATTAGAATGGCTGGTAAAACAGGGACTGCACAAAACTTTATAAAAGTTAATCATAAAACAGTAGCTTTACCTGATCATTCTATTTTTATATTATTTGCTCCTGTAGAAGATCCTAAAATTGCTATTTCTGTAATTATAGAGAATGGTGGATTTGGATCCCGTTGGGCAGGACCTATTGCTAGTTTGATTGCAGAAAAATATATAAATAATAATATTCATAGAAAAAGTCTTGAAAAAAAAATAATGACTTCAGGATTAGAAAGAGTATATGCTACCATAGCAAAAATGAAAAGATTAAATCATTTTTCAAAAAATTATTTTGATAAAAAGAAATAAAATATTATTAAAAAATATAGACTGGATAATTGTAGTCATTTATATTTTTATGATTTTTTTTGGATGCATAAATTTATATTCTGTTTCTCCTGAAAAAGCAGAAAAACAATTAATATGGATTTTTTTTAGTTTTATTTTCATATTTATTATTTTTTTATTTAAACCTATTCATTATAAATATTTTTCTCCTTTTTTATTTTTACTTACGTTGTTTTTTTTAATTGGAGTATTTTTTTTTGGTAAAAATGTAAATGGATCAAAATCTTGGTATGTATTGGGATTTATTAGTTTTCAGCCTTCTGAATTAGCCAAAATATCAACATCTTTAATGATAGCTCATTTTATGAATAAGGATAATATTAAAAACAATAAAAAGTTATTATTATATATTTTTATTATATTGATAATACCTTCTTTTTTAATATTTATACAACCTGATCCAGGTTCTTCTATAGTTTTTTCTTCGTTTATTTTAACTTTATATAGGGAAGGATTACCTATTACTTTTATATTTTATTTATTTTTTTTTATTTTTATATTTTTTATATCCTTAAATATATCTTCTTATATTATTATATTATTTTTATTTTTAATTTTTTTATTTATTTTTTTTTTTAAAAAAAATAGATTATATATTAACTTATTTTATTATATATTTTTATTTTTAATTTTTTCCATTTTTTCAATTATTTCTCCTTTTATTTTCGATAAATTATTAAAAAAACATCATAAAGATAGAATTAATATTTTATTTAAAAATGAATTCGATAAAAAGTATAGAGATAATGTAGGGTATAATTTATTATATTCTAAAACGGCTATTGGTTCTGGAAAATTTTTTGGAAAAGGATATCAAAAAGGTACTATCACAAAAGGAAAATTTGTACCTGAACAACATACTGATTATATTTTTTGTACTGTAGGAGAAGAATGGGGTTTTATAGGAAGTGTTATATTAATTATATTTTATTTATTTTTTATTAGTCGTATTTACTTTTTATCTGAAAGACAAAAAGATGTTTTTGGAAGAATTTTTGGTTATTCAGTAGGAAATATTCTTTTTACTCATTTTATTATTAATTTGGGAATGGTTATGGGACTTTTTCCTACAATAGGAATTGTTTTCCCTTTTTTTAGTTATGGTGGATCATCTCTTTGGTGTTTTACTATTTTGTTGTTTATATTTATTAGAATAGATGCATCAGATCAAACTAGTTTAAGTTAATATATTTGTGTATATATGTATTTTTTTTCGTATATAATAAACAAATTATGAAAAAAAAATATTAATTTATTTATTAAGGGGCTGTTTTTATGGAATTGACAGCAAGATTAGTGATAAAAGAAAGCATACCGTGTTACGTAAGGTCTTACACGTAAATACAGCGTTACAAATATACAAATGGCGATAAACAATACGCTTTTGCTGCTTAATGAAAATTCATTATAGCTATAATCTACAATAAGTTAGAAGCAAAATATTTCTCAGAAATTTTTCCTTAAAATTTCTGATATAGAAATACTAAAAATTATTAAGGATAGGAAAATAGATGATTCTTAAATTTTCTTAAATATTTAGAATCTAAGTTTTTATTTGATATCCAAAAATTAAATAAAAATAGATAAATAATTTTTTTTGGATAAGTATGTAGAAAACTTTTATATCTACTTGTTTGGACGCGGGTTCGAATCCCGCCAGCTCCATTTATTTTTATTCAAATTTTTATACGAATACGAAATAAAAATTAAATTTTTTATATATAGCATTTTTTCAGGTATTTTATTGAGTTGTGGATGGCCTACTAATGGTAATCCTATATTTTTATTTATAGCTTTTGTTCCTTTATTATATACGGAAGAATATTTAAAAAGTCATAATTTTTTTTTATATATTTTTCTTTTTTCTTTCACTTCTTTCTTAATATGGAATGCTATTTCTACATATTGGTTATTTTTTTCTAAAAGAACTAATGGTTCTTTTGCTATAGAAGCTTATTTAATTCCTGTATTACTTAATTCTTTTTTTATGTCAGTTGTTTTTGTTTTTTATTCATGTATTAAAAAACATATAAAAAATAAAAAAATAGGATATATTTTTCTAGTTTGTTTATGGATTTTATTTGAAAAAATGCATTTAGAATGGGAATTATCTTGGCCTTGGCTTAATTTGGGTAACGGTTTTTCTAATCGTATTAAATGGATTCAATGGTATGAATATACTGGAACTTTAGGAGGATCTATATGGATATGGATAGTAAATATTGGATTTATAGAATCTATTATTAAATATAATAATAATAAAAATAAATTTTTATTCTATAAAAGAATTTGTATTAATATAGGAAAAATTTTATTTATAATTTTTATTTCAAATATCATATATATAAAATATGAAAAAAAGAAATATATTCAATCTGTAAATGTATTAATTTTACAACCTAATATTGATCCATATTCCCAAAAATATAATCTTTCAACAAAAGAATTAATTTTTAAATTTAAAAAATTAATAGATAAAAAAATATCTAAAAAATCTATGATAATTGTAGCTCCTGAAACTGCTTTTCCTGGAAAAAATTATAAAATATCAATAAAAAATATAAATAAAAGTAGAATTATTTCTGTATTTAAAAATTATTTTAAAAAAAAATCTCCAAAAACAATATTTTTAACAGGAATAGAATTATTTACTTTATACAAAAAAAGAGAAAGTAAAACTTCTATTCCTATTTTGTTTAAAGGAAAAAAAGATTTACAATGGATAGATATTTTTAATTCAGTTATTCAAATAGGAATAAATCATAATGTTTATTATCATCATAAATCTAAATTAGTACCAGCTGTAGAAACTTTTCCTTATAAAAAAATTTTTTTTCCTATACTAGGAGATATAGTACTTAATTTTGGAGGAACTGTGATGGAGTTAGGAAAAGAAGATTATCCATCTGTTTTTAAACATCCTTTTTTAGGAATAAAAATAGCTCCTATTATTTGTTATGAATCTGTTTTTGGAGAATATGTATCTAATTTTTTTAAAAAAAATGCTGAATTAATGGTTATTGTAACCAATGATGGATGGTGGGGAAATACACAAGGACATAAACAACACATGTATTATGCACGACTTAGAGCTATTGAAAATAGAAAATATATAGCTAGATCTGCAAATACAGGTATTTCTTGTTTTATTGATGAAAAAGGTGAAATAATATCTTATATTCCTTATGGAAAGGAAGGTTTTTTATATAGAAAAATATATATTAATAAATATAAAACTTTTTATACAAAATATGGAGACTACTTTTATAAAGTAAGTTTATTAATAATATTATTATTATTAATATATACAGCTATATTACATATAAACTTTAAAAAGTTATATTTTTAGAAAAGCTTTTCCTATATAATTGATAATATCTATAGCAGACATAGATTCTTCGCTTAATTTTTTTGAAGCAATATCACCAGATAAACCATGTAAATATACTCCCATCATACATGATTTTAATGAAGAATATCCTTGTGATAAAAAACTAACAATCATTCCAGAAAGAATATCCCCACTTCCAGCAGTTGCCATTCCTGGATTTCCTGTAGTATTAAAATAAATATCTCCATTAGGAGTAGAAATAATAGTATGTGCTCCTTTTAATAAAATAAAAATTTTGTATTTATTAGACATTTTTTTTAAAATATCTATTTTTTGATAATCATTTTTCCATGAACCAAATAATCTATAAAATTCTTTTGGATGTGGAGTAAGAATACAATCTTGTGGAAGAAAATCCAATAATTCTAATTTATTGGATAATATATTTATAGCATCTGCATCAATAACCATAGGTATTTTTTGTTTTTTCAATAAAAAAGATTCTAACGCATACACAGTTTTAGGATGTTTTCCCATTCCCATACCTATTCCTATTGCATTTATTTTATTAGGTATTAATATTTTACTTATCCAATATTTTTTGATATCTGTTATAACAATCACTTCTGAAATAACACTTTGAATAATTTGATATCCACAACTAGGAATATAAACACTTAGTTTTCCTATACCACTTTTAACACTAGCTTTTGCAGAAAGAACGATAGATCCCATCATTCCATAACTTCCCCCTACAATCATACCATGTCCATAACTTCCTTTATGGGAAAATTTTTTTCTTTTTTTCTTTATAGATTTAATATAAATGTTATCTATATAAAAATTTTTAGTATCAATCTTATCAAGATAATTCTTTTTCCATCCTATTTTTAATAAATGAAATTGACCTATATAATCGGCATAATCTGGTAAAAAAAAAGGTAATTTTGGAACTTCAAATGTTAAAGTATGAGTAGCTTTAATTATTCCTTCAAAATTTTCATTATTTTTTTCTATAAAAAGTCCAGAAGGAATATCTATAGATATAACAGATTGGAACTTTTTTTCATTTATAAAATGAAAAAAATGCTTCCAATATTTATTTATTGGACGATTTATTCCTATTCCTAAAATAGCATCTATAAGATAACTTTTTCTGTTTAAAGAAGGAAATTTATCTTTTTCAGAAAGAATTTTTAATTCTATTTTATATTTTAATATTTTATTTTTATTAATTATAAACTCATTTGAACAATGATTAGTTATATTAATTATATATACAGAAATTTTAGCTCCACATAAATACAACATTTTAGCTAGAGATAATCCATCTCCTCCGTTATTACCATTTCCAGCTAATACTATAAATGGAATTTTTCTAAATTTTTTATTTTTTATAATCCAATTAAAACAACTTTTTGCAGCTCTTTCCATTAGTTCTATGGAAGAAATTGATTCGTAATCAAGACAATATTGATCTGCTTTTATTATCTGATTTAAAGAAAGAATTTTCATTTTTTAAAATGAATTTATTATTTTTGGTTTATATATCAAATCTGATTAGTATCTGCAAATATAAAACGATAAAATTTAGATGGTCGAGTATAATTTGACCCTTCCAGCCATGGGTGAAAGTATAGCTGAAGCTACTATCATTCGTTGGTTAAAAGAAGAAGGTGATTCTATAAAAAAAGAAGAACTTTTGGTAGAAATAGCTACGGATAAGGTAGATTCTGAGATTACTTCTCCAGTAAATGGTTTTTTGAAAAAAAAATTATTTTATCCTAATGAAGTTGCTAAGGTAGGAAGTTCTATTGCTATTTTAGAAACGGAAGAAACAAATTTTTCCGTAGAAGAAAAAAGTACTTTATATACGGAAAAAAATAAAAAACGTTTTTATTCTCCTCTTGTACGTACTATTGCTCATAGAGAAGGAATAAATTTTTATGAATTGGAAGCAATAGATGGAACTGGATTAAAGGGACGTGTTACTAAAAAAGATATATTAAAACATATCAAAAAAAATAAAATTATACCGTCTAAATATAACGGTAATACTACTGTATTACCATGTTTTTATAAACATGAAAAAGAAGAAATTTTAGAAATGGATAGAATACGAAGAATAACTTCAGATCATATGATTAATAGTAAAAATATATCTGCGCATGTTACTTCTTTTGTAGAAGCTGATGTTACTAATATTGTTAGATGGAGAGATAAAATGAAGGATAGTTTTCAAAAAAAAACGGGAGAAAAATTGACATTAATGTCAGTTTTTGTGGAATGTGTAGTAAAGGCTATAAAGGATCTTCCTATGATAAATATTTCTGTTAATGGAACTCACATAATAAAAAAAAGAAATATTCATATAGGATTAGCTATTGCTTTGCCTAATGGAAATTTAATAGTTCCTGTCATAAAAAATGCGGATTCCTATAGTTTAAGAGGATTAATAAAAATTATTAATGATTTAATAAAAAGAGCTAAATTAAATCAATTAAAACCAGAAGAAACTCAAGGAGGAACTTACACCATTAGTAATATAGGTAGTTTTGGAAATCTTTTTGGAACTCCAATAATACATCAACCTCAAGTTGCTATTATGGCCATAGGGTTAATACAAAAAAAATTATCTATAATAGAAACTCCAGAAGGAGATTTTTTTGGAGTTAGACATAAAATTTATTTATCTCATTCTTATGATCATCGTGTTATAGATGGAGCTTTAGGTGGTGGTTTCGCTAAAAAAGTAGCTTTATATTTGGAAAAGTTTAACTATTATACAAAAATATAAAATCAAAATACTATGGAAATAAGTTTTGACGTATTAATTGAAATTCCTAAAGGAAGCAGAAATAAATATGAATTTGATAAAAAAAACAATTTAATTCGATTAGATAGAGTACTATATTCTTCTATGAGTTATCCTACAGATTATGGATTTATTCCAAAAACACTTTCTATGGATGGAGATCCATTAGATGTATTAGTTTTTTTAACAGAACCTACAATACCAGGTTGTTTAATAAAAGTAAAACCTATTGGTATTTTTTTTATGATAGATGAAAAAGGAGAAGATGAAAAAATTATTTGTGTACCTATAGCTGATCCAAATTATAATAAAATTAATAGTATTGATGAAATACCTTCACATGCTAAAAAAGAAATAGAACATTTTTTTTTAGTATATAAAGATTTAGAAAATAAAAAAGTAAAAATAGGTAATTGGAAAAATAAAAATGAAGCAATTTCTGTATATAAAAAATCTTGTATTCGATATCAAAATATTTAATCCAAATGTAATTCCTTTAATTTTTCTTTTTTTAAAAAGGATGGAGCATTTATCATCATGTCTTTTCCATAATTATTTTTAGGAAAAGCTATGAAGTTTTTTATATTTTCATTTTTTTCTAAAATATTAATTAATCTATCTAGACCAAAAGCTATTCCTCCATGAGGAGGAGTTCCATATTCAAAAGCTTTTATAAAAAATCCGAATTTAGATTCTATTTCTTTTTTTGATAGTCCTAAATGTTTAAAAATTAAATTTTGTATTTTTTTATTATGTATTCGTATAGAACCACTACCTATTTCCATTCCATTTATAATTAAATCGAAAGATTTAGAACGAATATTTTCTGGATTTTTTTCTAATAAATGAATGTCTTCTTCTTTTGGACTAGTAAATGGATGATGTACTGATTTATATTTATTTTTTTTTTCTTCCCATTCTAATAAAGGAATATCTTTAATCCATAAAGGACTAAAAATTTTAGAATTTTTTAAATTAAAATGATTAGCTATTTTTAAACGTATTTTACTGAGAAATTCTCTTGTTTTATTTTTTTTTCCATAAGAAATAAATAAAAAATCTCCTGGATTAGCTTTAAAGTATTTTAAAAAAATTTTTAAAATATCCTTAGTAAGAAAATTTTGATTTGAAAAAATTAAATTTTTATTTGGTAAATATTTAATCCATAAAAAATGTTTATTATTTATTTTTTTAAAAAAAGAATTGATTTTATCATAACTAGTATAATAAAATTTTTCTGTTTTTATTCCAACTATTAATTCTTTATTTTTTAAAAAACTAATATTATTTTTTTGAACTAAATTATTTAATTCAATAAATAACATTTCAAAACGAATATCTGGACAACTTGTTCCATATGTTTTAATTGCATCATAATAAGAAATGCATGGAAAAGTATCTAATTGAACATTATTAATATTTTTAAAAATATGTTTAATAAAACGTTCAAAAAAAATCAATATATCATCAACTTCTACAAAAGACATTTCACAATCTATTTGTGTAAATTCTATTTGTCTATCTGAACGAGCATCTTCATCTCTAAAACATTTTGCTATTTGAAAATATTTATCTATTCCACCAATCATTAATAATTGTTTAAATAATTGAGGTGATTGTGGTAATGCATAAAATTTTCCAATGTGTATTCTAGATGGGACAACAAAACTTCTAGCTCCTTCTGGAGTTGAATTTATTAACATAGGAGTTTCTATTTCTATAAAACCATTATGAGATAGATAATTACGTATTTCTAAAGTAATATTATGACGAATAATTAAATTATTTTTTATAGGATTTCTTCTAATATCAAGATATCTATATATCATTCTATCTTCTTCTTTACCATCTGTTTTATCTTCTATAGTGAAAGGAGTAGTTATTGATGAATTTAATATATCTATTTTAGATACTATAATTTCTATTTCTCCTGTAGAAATATTATAATTTTTAGAGTATCTTTTAACTACTTTACCTTCTATTTTAATTAGATATTCTTTTCCTAATCTTAAAATAATATTATCAAATTTTTTATAAAAAAAAAGTTGTGTTATTCCAAAATAATCTCTAATATCTATAAAAAATAAAGATCCTAAATTTCTTATTTTTTGAATCCATCCAGATAAAATTACTGTTTTTCCAACATCTTGTATACATAATTCACCACAATTATGTGTTCTGTATATCATACTATATTAATTTTTATCTGTAAATAATTCTTCATATACTTCTACTATATCTCCAGATCTTAAATTAAGATAATTTTTTATACCTAAACCACATTCATACCCTTTTAATACTTCTTTTACATCTTCTTTAAAACGTTTTAAAGAAGTAAATTCTCCACCATTATGAATAACTATACCTTCTCTAATTAATCTTACTTTTGCTTTTCTTAATAATTTTCCTTCTACGACCATGCATCCAGCTATAGTTCCTGTTTTTGGTATTTTAAAAATTTCTCTAATTTCCGCATTACCTAATATTTTTTCTCTTATTTCAGGAGAAAGCATTCCATCCATAGCTTCTTGAATATCATTAATGACATCATATATAATAGAATAAGTTCTTATTTCTATATTTTCTTTTTTTTCTATATTTTTAGCACCAATGTTAGGACGAACATTAAATCCTATTATAACTGCATCCGAAGCGCTTGCTAATAATACATCAGATTCTGTAATCTGTCCTACTCCTTTATAAATAATATTTATTATAATATTATTTGTAGATAATTTTTGAAGAGCATCAGAAATTGCTTCTACAGAACCATCTACATCTCCTTTAAGAATTATTTTTAATTCTTTAAAATCTCCTAACGCTATACGTCTTCCTATTTCATCTAAAGTAAGATGTTTTTGAGCTCTTATATTTTGCTCTCTTTGCAATTGCTCTCTTCTAGAAGCAAGTTGTTTTGCTTCTTTTTCATCTTTAAATACTTTAAATTTATCACCTGCTGTAGGAGCTCCATTTAATCCTAATATGGTAATAGGTTTTGATGGTCCAGATGAAGAAATAGATTTTCCTCGTTCATCTAAAATACTTTTTACTTTTCCATGATTACTTCCTGCTAATACATAATCTCCAACTTTTATAGTTCCTCCTTGTAAAAGTAAAGTAGTAATATAACCTCTTCCTTTATCCAAGGAAGCTTCTATGACTGTTCCTATAGCTGGTTTATTTGGATTTGCTTTTAAATCCAGTAATTCAGTTACTATAAGTACTTTTTCTAATAATTTATCAATTCCAGTACCAAATTTTGATGATATCTCTTGAGATGGATATTTACCACCCCATTCTTCTACTAAAAAATTTAAATTAGCTAATTGTTCCCTAATTTTATCAGGGTTTGCATTTGGTTTATCTATTTTATTAAATACAAAAATAATAGGGACATTTGCTGCTTGAGCATGACTAATTGCTTCTTTTGTTTGAGGCATAACTTGGTCATCTGATGCAATTACTATGATTGCTATATCTGTTATTTGTGCACCTCTTGCACGCATAGCAGTGAAAGCTTCATGACCTGGAGTATCTAAAAAAGTAATACTTTTATTTTTAGAACATTCTACACTATAAGCTGCTATATGTTGAGTAATTCCACCTGCTTCACCAGCAATTACATTAGTATTCCTAATATAATCTAATAAAGATGTTTTTCCATGATCTACATGTCCCATTACTGTTATTATAGAAGGTCTTGGTTTTAGATTTTCTTCTAAATCTTTATCGTCTTGAACTGCTTCTTCTAAATCTAAACCAACAAATTCTACATTATAACCAAATTCATCTGCTACTAAAGTTAATATTTCTGCATCTAATCTTTGATTCATAGTTACCATAATACCTAAAGACATACATGACATAATAACATCAGTAGCATTTACTTTCATCATAGATGCTAATTCATTTACAGTTGTAAACTCTGCTACTTTTAGTAAAGTACCTTTTTTTTTATTTTCTATTTCTTTTTGTTGAAGAATTATTTTTTCTTTTTTCTGTCTTTTTTCTTTTCTAATTTTTGATGCTTTTGATCTTGTTCCTTTAGAAGATAACTTTTCTAAAGTTTCTTTAATTTGTTTTTCTATTTGTTCATCAGTAATTACTAATTTTTTTGATTTTTTTTTAATTTTAGATTTTTCAATTATTTTTTTTTCTGAAAAAAAATTTATATTTTTATCCTGTTTTTTAGGTATATTTTTTATTTCATTAATAAAAATTTCTTTTTTTATCCTTTTGCGTTTTTTTTTAATTTGATTTTCTTGTTTTACTGTTCTTTTTTTTTCAAATTGAGATAAATCAATTCTATCTCCTGTTAACATTACTCCATCTAATTTTTGATATATAGTATCGATATGTTCAGGTTTATTATTATCTTCTTTTTTCTTCTTGTTAAGAAATTTATTTACTATTTTTTTTTCTTTATGTAAATTATTTTTTTTTTCTGTACCATATTTATTTTCTGATTTAGTTCTAACATGACTAGAATGAACATTTTTTGATTTCATTAGTTCTTCTCTTATTTTTTCTTTTTCCTTTTTATTTTGCAAAAAAATTTTCTCAGATGCATCTCGCATTTCCTTATAAGTTTTGAATTCTCTAACAATAAATTTGTATACTTGATTTTCTATTTTAGCGTTAGGATTATTCTCTATTTCAATTCCTTTTTTTTGTAAAAAATTTACAACTCTTTGTAAGGATATATTGAATTTTGTCAACACTGTTTTTAATCTGATTTTATCAGTCATAAATATATAAGATATAAGAATACAAAAATAAAAATTAGGTATTTATATTTACCTCTTCTTCAAACTCTTTTTTTAATATAGAAACAATTTTATTTATAGTTATTTCTTCAAGATTAGTACGTTTACTGAGGTCTTTTTTACCATAATTTAAAACAGATTTTGCAGTATTTAGACCTACTTTATGAAATTTTTCTAGAACTTCTGGTTCTATTTCATCAGAGAATTCTGTTAGTTCTACATCATCCTCATAAGGAAAATCTCTAAATATATGTATTTTATAACCTGTTAATTGACTAGCTAATTTTATATTTTGACCACCTCTTCCTATTGCTTTAGATATTTCTTCAAGTTTAACATATACATTGACATATTTATGTTCTTCATTGACCTCCATCATAGAAACTTTAGCAGGACTTAATGATCTTGTTATATACAATTGAGTATTGGAAGTGTAATTAATTACATCAATATTTTCATTTTTTAATTCTCTAACAATAGGATGAATTCTAGATCCTTTCATTCCAACACAAGCACCAACTGGATCTATACGATCATCATAAGACTCTACAGATACTTTTGCTTTTTCTCCTGGAATACGTGCTACTTTTTTTACTGTAATTAACCCATCAGAAACTTCTGGAATCTCTAACTTAAAAAGTTCTTCTAAAAAAGCTTCATCTTTTCTAGTAAGAATAGCAAAAGGCTTATTATCTTTCCAATCTACTCTTTTTACTAACACTCTTACTGGATCTCCTTTTCTAAAAAAATCATTTGGTATCTGTTCTTGTTTAGGTAAAACCATTTCATTTTGTTCTTCATCTCTCATAATAATTTGCTTTGGTAAAATATGATATACTTCAACATTAATTATTTCACCTATTTTTTTTTTAAATTTTTTATATGTATTTGTATTATCGTATTCATTTATTTTTGAAAGCAAATTTTGTCTTAAAGATAAAATAGCTCTTCTTCCTAAAGATTTTAATTCTACTTTTTCCGTTACTTCTTCTCCTATTTCAAAATCTGTTTCTATTTTACGAGCAATAGATAATTCTATTTCTTTATTTATATCCTTTATTTTACCATCTTGAACTACTATACGATTTCTCCATATTTCTAAATCTCCTTGATCTGGATTAATAATAATGTCATAATTTTTAGATGAATCATATTTTTTTATTAAAACACAACGTATAGATTCTTCTAAAATAGCCATAAGACTTACTCTATCTATATTTTTTTCACATTTAAAATCTGAAAAAGAATCTATTAAAGCTTCATTATCCAT